>JAVBTP010000164.1:0-5628 GCA_031556115.1 Candidatus Adiutricaceae bacterium | reverse complement strand
GGTCCTCATGGAGCGGATCGGGGCCTCGGGTTCGGCCTCCAATCAGCGGTTGAGCTTTGACATGCGCATCGACAACCCGGCCCTCACCGCCCAGGTGCTGGTGTCCGCGGCCCGGGCCGCCACCCGGCTGAATCCTGGGTGTTACACGATGATCGACGTCCCCCCGGTGGCTTTATTGCCGGGCGACCGTATGGGGCATGTGGCCCGGCTGGTGTAGATGAGGAGCGCTTGAAAAAATAAAATTTTTTCAAGCGATGGCCCGCCAGGGTGTTACACGGTGATCGACGTCCCCCCCCCGGCGGCTTTGCTGCCGGGGGATTGTATGGGGCACATACGGCCCGGCTGGTGTAAGGCGGGCGGTCCGGAACCGTAAGGAGTCCCGGTTGCCGAACGGCGGCGCCTCACCTGGAGCGCCGCCGTTTTCACAGGCCGGGTGAAGGGGGAGAGCCGGGCCTCAGGCCCGCCCTTCGGAAAGGCCGATCTCCCGAAAGTCGGAACGCGGCCGGGCCAGGGCCTGGTCGATGAATTTCAGGAGTTCCTTTTTCGAGTCGGGCATTTCGGCGACGAAGTGGATGAAATTGGTCCAGTGCTCGCTCAAAAGCGTCATGTGGCCGGTGATATAGGACACCATCAGCCTCAGTTCCCGCAATATTTCGTGGGGCTCCATGAGCTGGAAGCGGCCGTCGAGATAGTCGCGGCCCAGGTCGGTGCCGCCTTTGGCCACAAAAGTCCTGATCCGGACGCAGGCCGGTTCGATGGCATTGAGGAGTTCGGCCGTCTCCACCGCGTGTTGGCGTGAAAGTTCCGCGCCGCCGATGCCCAGCATGAGTGAAACGTCCATTTCAATGCCGGCTTTCTTCAGCATATCCCCCACCCGGATGAGATCCGCCCGGTTACAGCCCTTGCGCGTCGCCCGCAAAATTTCCTCACAGCCCGATTCCAGACCCACAAAGACCCGTCGCAGCCCGGCCCGGCCCAGGGCGTTCAATTCCTCTTGGGTTTTACGGCCGGTGAAGCGCGCGGTGGCATACCCGGCAAAGCGCTCCAGATCCGGAAACCGGACCTTGGCGTGCTCCATGATGGCCAGGAGCCGATCAGCGGGCAGGGCCAGCGGGTCGCCGCCTTCCAGGTATACGCTCTTCACCTGTCGGCCCAGGTCCGGCCCCAGCCATTGGGCGTCCCGGTCGATCCCGGCCAGCACCTCTTCCAGCGGAACGGGTTTGAAGGGCACGGTTTTGAAAAGGTTGCAAAACGTGCACTGGTTGTGGGGGCAGCCGTGCATCACGCGGATGATGAAGCTCTCCGCTTCGGACGGCGGGCGAAAATAGGTTTCCTGCTCTGCCATTTGGGGCCTCCGATCATCGGCCGCCGCCGCCGCGGCCGGCTTGGAAAACGAACCGGCCGCTCCCGCGCCGGCGGGTGTTTGCTCATACTCCTTCAATCATTGTACCCTCGCCAGCGGCCGGCGGCAAGCCCGCATTCCCGTGCTTCCGCCCGGGTCGTCCGCTCGAAGGGGGGCGGAGGACCGCGGACCCGGCCCGAAGGCGGCCGGTTATCACTCCGGCAACAAAATAAGTCGTACCCGTGATTTCGCCAAAGCCCGAAATCGCTGGACTTCCGCCGCCGAGAACCGACCTCGCCAACTGCCGGGTTAATAATTTTACGCTTGTCCCGGCCGGGATTTTACGTTACAGTAAGTAAAACGCCATTTTTATTATTGGGTTTCACTTTTGACGGGATGGTCCGGGGGACAAAAGTCCTCGGCCGCGAGGAGAGGCTATGAATCCAGTTTACGAAGAATTGACCCCGGATGATCGTGAGATTCTGTCCGATCTGCTGTTTCCCCTTTTTCAATCCGCCGGATTGAAGGAGAAAACCGTGACCCGGGACCAGATCCGAAAAGAGTTGGCCAACATTTTTTCGTGGCCGCAGGTGGCCGAGGTGTTGCGCGAGTTGGAGGAAAAAGATTATGTCCAGACTCTGAGCACCAGGGGTGGCGGGATCTTTGCCGTGGGCGGAAATTTTTCTCTCTGGGCGGAGGATATGAGGCCGCTGGACGAAGGCGGAGGGGCCGCGCCAAAGACGGGGGCGGAGGTTTTTGGCCTGACCCTGGCTTCGGCCGAAGTGGCCGCCCTGGCCGCTCTCTTCCGCGACCTGACCTCTCCAAATCCGGCCATCGCCCTGGCCAAAATTCAGGCCGCCCTGGACCAGGCCTCGGAAGCCGAGATTATTCTCGCCTTGGCCCGAGGCTGACGGCAAGGGCCTTGGGGCCACCCGGCCGCGGCGCCCGGCAAGGTGTGCGGGCGGGATTATCGGCGGTCGTGGCTGGGGGGGTGGCCGAAATGGTCTTTATACCATTTGGCAAAATGGGAACTGTCGGTGAAGCCGCATTCCAGGGCGATGTCAATGATGGTTTTGCGGCTGTTGCACACCAGCCAGCGGGCCTGTTTCAGCCTCAGCCCCCGCAGGTAGCCGGCCGGAGATTCGTTGAGCGTTTCCTGAAAAAGGCGTTCCAGCTGGCGAGGGCTCAGGCCCGCCTCGCGGGCCGCGTCTTCGGTGCCGATGTTGATCGACAGGTTCTGGATCATGAAAAAAACGGCCCGCCGCACCCTCGGATCGGGGATATCTAAAAATTGGTCCAGTTCCGGACCCCGGATCCGGTCCGCCGGCCGGTTCCAGTCCAGTAACCTGCGGCGCAGAATTTTGATGAGGAGCTCGGGGGCGAAGAACTGTTCCAGGAGGTGCCGGGCCAGATCGGCGGCGGAAGAGCCGCCCGGACAGGTGATGACGCCCCGGTCCTCGACAAAGGTTTCGTCCACCGTCGGCCGGGCTTCGGAAAATGTGGTTTTGAACTCCTGATAGTGCGGCCAGGGCACCACGCAACGCCGGCCTTTCAGGAGACCCGCCCGGGCCAGGGCGAAAACCGCCGATGACAGTCCCACCAGAGTGATTTTCCGGCTGGCGGCGCGGACCAGGTAGTCCAGGAGGTCCGCTCGGCTGGCCTCCGCGCCGGAGAGGCGGCCCCCCACTAAAACCAGGTAATTGAAATCGGTTGTTTCCCGCCAGGTGCCGCCGGGGATGATGGCCGCCCCGCAGTTGGAGGGGACCGGGGCCGGGTCCCGGGCCATGATGGACCAGGTGGCCCAGGCCGAGCGGCCCACGTCACCGAGGTCCGAAGCCTGGCGCAGGGTCTCGATAAACCCGCTGAACGCCAAGAGGTCGAAGCCCGGCAGGAGGATGAAGCCGACTTTGAGCACCGCGCCCGAACGGGGATTTTTAGGGTTTTCGGCCATGGAGCGATTATAAAGGAATCGGGCGCGCCGTTCAAGGGTTTCTCGAAAGCTCCGGGCCGGGGTTGACGTTCTTTGGGAAAGGGTGTATATTTCTTATTACGTATTACGAATATCTTATTCGATATGCGAGAATGTCGACGCCGGGCGTCGGCCCCCATTCCCCGTAACAGTGGCGGCTCAAAACCGCGAAGGAGTTGACCATGGCTAGAAAAACTCTGTTTGACCTGTACAAGATGAAGGAAAAAGGCGAAAAGATCGCCTGGCTCACTTCCTATGACTACCCCACCGCCCAGTTCGCCGAAGCCGCGGGCATGGATATGATCCTGGTGGGCGACAGCCTGGGCATGTGCGTTTATGGCTATAACGGCACCGTGCCGGTGACCATGGACCAGTGCATCTGCCACAGCGAGGCCGTGCGCCGGGGCGCTCCCAATGTTTTCGTGGTCGGCGACATGCCTTTCCTCAGCTATCAGATATCCGACGCCGACGCGGTCTACAACGCCGGCCGCTTCTTGAAGGAAGCCGACGTCGACGCCATCAAGCTGGAAGGCGGGGTGCGCATTGTCGACCGCATCAAGGCCATCAGCGACGCGGGTATCGTGGTCATCGGCCATATCGGCCTGACCCCCCAGTCCTCGGGCCAGTTGGGCGGCCACAAAGCCCAGGGCCGGACGGCCGAGGCGGCCAAGATGACCGTGGAAGACGCCATTGCCGTGGAAAAGGCCGGCGCCCGGATGATTTTGGTGGAAGCCGTGCCCCCGGAGGTCACCGCCTATATCTCCAAGGTCCTGACCATTCCCGTTCTGTCCATCGGCGCGGGCATGCCCTGCGACGGCCAGTTGCTGATCGTCAGCGACCTGATCGGCCAGTTCCAGGCTTTTACTCCTAAATTCGTCAAAAAATACGCCAATGTGGCCGAAGTCATCACCAACGCCATGAAGGAATACGTCAAGGACGTCAAGGAGTGCAAATTCCCAGGCGATGAATACACCTATAAGATGGTGGAAGGGGAAGAGCCCAAATTCCTCAAGTTGATGGGCAAGTAATTTTTAGTTGGGGAGCGACCCGCTGAAACCGCGCGGGGGCCGATGGGTTCACACCTTTCGCCCCCGCTTTTTTTGTGATACGATGTTTTCAGCGCCCGGGACGGGGTCTGGCCGGGGCTTGCTTTTTAAGCACCGACCTGTTTAAATAATGAGTGATATGGCCGGGAGGAAAAAGTGAAAACCTTCCCTCTGGTTTGAGGTTTCGCCGGCCCGCCGCTTAATTCCGTGAAAATTGATAATGAACGCAAAACAGGGTATGACCAATGGCGATGAAAGATAAACTGAACAGCGAGGAACGGCTGCGCCACCTGGTGGACCTCTTGCCGGCCGGCTTTGATCCCCATCAGGCCATGAGGGTCCTGGCGGAGTATATCCGCAATCTGGAAGCCGCCTTCGAGGAGTTTAAAAAAACGAACACCACCGAGCGGCGCCAGTTGGAGAGCGAGTATCGGGCCCTGAAAAAGAACATGGACGACCAGAAGCAGGAACTCGACCGCCTCACCACGGATTTGCTGGAAGTGACCAATACCCTCGAGGAGCAGGAAAGCGCCCTGGCCACCGCCCACCAGAAAATCGCCAACTATGAAAAGCAGTTCAAAAAACTGCATCGGGAAAACAGCGAACTGACCAACAAGTTGACCCAAAAGGAAAACGACGCCAGCTTTTACCGCCAGGAACTGGATCGCAGTTCCCGCGAGAACGAAAATTTGGCTGCCAGCCTCAAGGCGGCGAACATGAAGGTCGAGGAACTGGAACGCAAGTTGGCGGTGGAGCGGGAAACCGCCCTCATGCACGAAAAGGAGGCCCGGCGCCTGAACCTGATCCTGTCGGAAAATCAGGGCAAAATGGCCATTTCCGAGCGCAAGATGGAAGAGACGGTCGGTAAGTTCAACGACGAAATCCGCCGCCTCACCGAGCGCTGCAACGCCGATGCCGTCCATGAGGTCAATTTGTTGAAAAAACGGGTCCGCTCCAGCGTCGCCCCCGAGATCCGCGATCTGGAAAAGCTGTTCAACAGTAAATTGAGCATTGAAACGTGCAGTAATTTCAGGGCTCTTTTCGGACGGCTGGTGTCCAAATTGGAACAGGCCGGTTTGGATTTGCAATAACCGGACTGGACGGGGCGGCCTTGCCCTCTGATCCGGCGCCCGCCCAATAAGAAGCGGCCTCCCATGGGGGGGGGGCCGCGTCTTATTTGGCGGGCGCCTCGGCGGGGTTGGGCGGGCGGAGACGTCACACCGCGGCCCGAACCCCGTCGGGCCACTGTTGACTGGGATCGGTGGAGTCGG
>JAVBTP010000072.1:0-2666 GCA_031556115.1 Candidatus Adiutricaceae bacterium | reverse complement strand
TGACCATCATGACCACCAATAAGGCTATTGAAGTATATCGGTATCACCTTGAACCCGGCGGGGTTTTCACCTGCGGCGAACCGGCCATGGTCTCCGCGGTTCTGGGGTCCTGCGTGGCGGTTTGCCTTCATGACCGTCGTTTGAAGATCGGGGGGATGAACCATTTCCTCTATCCCAAAACCAAGATGTTCGCGCCATCGTCGTCCGAATACGCCACGGAATCCATCCCGGCCTTGATCAACATGATGCGGCGACAGGGCAGCCGGCTGGAGGACATCGAGGCCCAGATTTTCGGCGGCGGAGTGGTTTTGGGGGTGCCCGGCGGGGATATCGGGGACAAGAACGTCAAGATAGCCCGCAAGCTGTTGAAAAAAAGCGGCATACGGGTGGTTTCCGAAGACGTGGGCGGCCTCAAGGGCCGGCGGCTTATTTTTCACACCGGCACCAACGAGGCCCTGGTCATGAAAACCCACCGCATTCGCCGCGGTGATTATTACCCCTACCGGCAGCGCCTGGGCGCCTGACCGGCTTGGGCTTTACGGTATATTACCCGCCCCCGACCGGCTTCGGGGGCTTTTTTTGCGCGTTCGCCTAAAGCGCGTCGGCGACGCGGACGGTCGACATTTTATTCCGGATACGCCAGAAAAAGCTTGACATTTAACTGGCCTGCCCTATACTACGAAAGGCGAATTCAGTCGGTTCGGCGCTTTTGGGCCGTCAGGCAATTGACCAGGCGCCTTGGGCCGGCGAAACAATTTATCAGAGATCGGCAGGTGATATCTCCGTGAGCAGCAATCAGACTGGTATCGAAGTCTCCGTTCGGGACAACGATGTGGAACAGGCCATCAAGGCCCTGAAACGCAAGATCGCCCGCGATGGTCTCTTAAAGCAGCTGAAGAGCAAAAAGGCCTATGAAAAGCCCAGCGAGCGCCGCAAGCGCAAGGAACGTGAATCCAAGCGCCGCCTGCGCAAAGCCATGGCCCGCCGCGCCCGCCGGGTGCCGAGAGGCTGACCGCCGATCAGAAATGTGACCGTCAAGGCCCGGAGAGAAATCTCCGGGCCTTTTTTCGTGGCGTTTGGCCCGGGGCGCGGTT
Source organism: Candidatus Adiutricaceae bacterium (assembly GCA_031556115.1). GTDB lineage: Bacteria > Desulfobacterota > Desulfarculia > Adiutricales > Adiutricaceae > Adiutrix. Next base: position 1,572 of record JAVBTP010000072.1, on the reverse strand, counting down.
TTCAATCCGGGGATTCGTCGGCGAGGCGGTCCTCCAGCGCGGTGAAATCGAGGCGGGACAATATATCCGGCATGTGCCAGATCTCCTCGGCCAGTTCGTGGGCGCGGGCCAGGACCGGGAGGTCCTGGGGGAGGCGGGCGTATTGCATGGCCGGCCAGCCTGACTGGCGGAGGCCGAGCTGTTCGCCCGGGCCGCGCATTTCCAGATCCAGCTCGGCCAGGGCCCGGCCGTCGTGGGTTCGGCCGAGGGCGGCCAAGCGGCGGGCTCCGGCCGGGGTGTCCCGGTGGGGCAGGAGAAGGCAGCGGCTGGCGGTGCCGCCGCGACCCACCCGGCCGCGCAACTGGTGGAGCTGGGCCAGGCCGAAGCGCTCCGCCCCTTCGATGAGAATGACGTCGGCCGCGGGCACGTCCACCCCCACCTCGATGATGCTGGTGGCCACCAGCACCCGGCGGCGGCCGTCGCGGAATTCGGCCAAAGCCTTTTCGCGCTCGGCGGGGGGCATCCGGCCATGGAGCCGGGCCACGGGGAGGTCCGGCCCGGCTTCACGGCGAATGGTCTGGTAAATTTCCTCGAGGGACGGAAAGTCGTCCCCGCCGTCTTTTTCCTCCTCGTCGCCGTCGGCTTCGGCGATGCGGGGGGTGACCAAAAAACCCTGACCCCCGGCCCGCACCAGGTCCAGAAAACGGGTGTAGGCCGTGGCCCGGTCGCCGGGGGGGAAGATGACGGTCTCGGCCGGTGACCGGCCGGGGAGTAAGCCGTGGAGGGTGCTGGAATCCAAGTCGCCATACAGCATCAGAGCCAGGCTGCGGGGGATGGGCGTGGCGCTGAGGGCCAGGAGATCCACGTTTTCGCTCTTGCGGCGTAAAGTCAGCCGTTGGCGCACGCCGAAGCGGTGCTGCTCGTCGATGACCGCCAGCGAGAGGTTCCGAAAGACCGTGGCCGGAGAGAGAAGCGCCTGGGAGCCCACGGCCAGGTGGGCCCGGCCTTCGGCCAGGGCGGCGCGGGCGGCCCGCTTTTCCTTTTCGGCCAACGTTCCCGTGAGGAGCACGGCTTCGAACCCCAATGTTTCGGCATAAGGCCGCAAAAAATCGTAATGCTGCTTGGATAACACTTCGGTGGGGGCCATGAGGGCCGCCTGCCCGCCCCGGCCCAGGGCGAAGAACAGGGCCGAGGCGGCCACCGCCGTTTTGCCGCCCCCCACCTCACCCTGCAGGAGGCGCGACATGGGCCGGGGCGCGGCCAGTTCTTCGGCCAGTTCGTCCACCACCCGGACCTGCTCCGGGCTGAGATCAAAGGGGAGCGCCTTATGGAAAGCCCGCATGGCCGCCCGGCCCCGGGCGACCCGGGTGCGCCGGCCGCCGGGGCGCGCCGCCGCCCGCGCCTTGAGCATCATGACCCGCCAAAAGAAAAGCTCAAAGAGCACCAGATGGCGAAAGGCCTTGGTTTGAGTCGGCCGGGGCAGGGCGCCGGTCACCCCGTCCGGCGGGGCGTGGAGGGTGGCCAGGGCGGTCACGGGATCGTCCAGGGAATGGGCGGCCAGCCATTCGGCGGGAAAGAGGGGCGGGCAGTCGG
>JAVBTP010000033.1:0-6200 GCA_031556115.1 Candidatus Adiutricaceae bacterium | reverse complement strand
GCTTGACGCCCTGGAGGCCAGTATAGCACTATTTACAGACAAATTTTTAATATGGCCGATTTTCAAAAAGATACCGGCGGCTTTGGATCAGGGATGCGGCCGGTCACGATGGCCTGGGGCGAAGGTGGACAGGCCGCGGGCCCACCGGCGCAAAATGAAAAAATAGCTTGACATTCTTATCTATATAATGCAAAATTTTGAATCGTCTGGCGGGCGGCCCAGGGGCGAGGCGAAACGGTGAAAGGCCCAATGGACTTTGGCCGGCAAACGCTTCCGGCCAGCCAGAATAAAGGCGTGTAGCTCAGGGGGAGAGCACTACCTTGACACGGTAGTGGTCAAGAGTTCAAATCTCTTCACGCCTACCATTTTCGGGGCTCCCGGCGTTGATCGCGGCGCCGGGAGTTCTTAATCTTCAAGCGGGATTGACGACGGGGGTGGCCAGGCAGCGGTGCGACCGGATACAAGCACATTCCACCCCAGAGAACCCGCTTCGGCGGGTTTCGTGTTTCCGGGCCGAAAGCCGAAAACGACGGCGACCCGCCACCGCGCAAGCCAAAGGGATGGACCACAATATGGCGAACATACACCTCACCATCAACGGCCGGGACTATGATTTTCCGGAAGGGATCACCGCCGGCGAAGCCTTGAAAGAGGCCAAGGTGCCGGCCAAAGGGCCGCAGAAACCCATGGCCGCCTGGTTCCAGGGGACACTTATCGACCTGGCGGCGCCGCTGACGGGCCGGGGCGAACTGGTCCCGGTGGATCAGTCGGCCCCGGTGGCTCTGGAGATCCTGCGCCACTCGGTGGCCCACATCATGGCCGAGGCGGTACAGGCTATTTTTCCCGAAACCAAGGTGACCATCGGGCCGGCCATTGAAAACGGATTTTATTACGACTTCGACAAGCCCGAGCCTTTCACTCCCGACGATCTGGCCCACATCGAAGACAAGATGCGCGAAATCGTCAAGGCCGCCCAGCCCTTCGAACGATCCGAAATCAGCCCGCTGAAGGCCGTGGAGTTCTTCAAGTCCAAGGGCGAGGATTACAAAGTGGAGTTGGTGGAGGACCTGGTGCGTGAACAGAGGGTGGCCAAGGTCTCCCTGTATCGCCTGGGGGATTTTGTCGATCTCTGCCGGGGGCCGCACGTGCCCGACAGCGGCTGGGGCGTGGCCTTCAAGCTGCTGAGCGTGGCCGGGGCCTACTGGCGGGGCGACGAGCACCGCCCCATGCTCCAGCGCATCTACGGCACGGCCTTTTTCAACAGAAAAGATCTCGAGACCCACCTCCATCTTTTGGAGGAGGCCAAGCGCCGCGACCATCGGCGGCTGGGAAAGGAACTGGATCTCTTTTCGGTCTCCGATGAAGTGGGCGGCGGCCTGATTATCTGGCATCCCAAGGGCGCCCTCCTGCGGGTGACGCTGGAGGAATTCGAGCGGCAGGAGCACCTGCGCCGCGGCTACGACATCGTCATGGGCCCGCAGATTCTCCGCACCGAACTGTGGAAGCGCAGCGGCCACTGGGACAACTACCGCGACAACATGTATTTCACCGAGATCGACGGAAACGGGTACGGCATCAAACCCATGAACTGCCTGGCCCACATGTTCATCTACCGCTCCCAGCTGCGCTCGTTCCGCGACCTCCCGCTCCGGTTTTTCGAACTGGGCACGGTGCAGCGCCATGAAAAGAGCGGCGTCCTCCACGGCCTGACCCGGGTGCGGCAATTCACCCAGGACGACGCCCACCTCTTCTGTACTCCGGAAACCCTGGACCAGGAAATCAAGGGCATCATCGACCTGGTGAGCGACATGTTGGGGGCCTTCGGCTTCGAATACGAAATCGAGCTCTCCACCCGCCCGGCCAAGAGCATCGGCACGGACGAGGCCTGGGACCTGGCCACCCGCGCTCTGGAAAAAGCCCTGCGCGACAAGGGGGTGTTTTATGAAATCAACGCCGGGGACGGCGCTTTCTACGGCCCGAAAATCGACGTCAAGCTCAAAGACGCCCTGGGCCGGCGCTGGCAGTGTTCCACCATCCAGTGCGACTTCACCCTGCCCGAGCGTTTTGACCTGACCTATGTGGACCACGACGGCCAGAAGAAGCGGCCCATCATGCTCCACCGCACCGTTTTCGGCTCCATCGAACGGTTCATCGGCATCCTGACCGAGCACTACGCCGGGGCCTTTCCGGCCTGGCTGAATCCCGAGCAGATCAGGATCCTGACGGTGACTTCCAGGGCCGACGTTTTCGCCCAGACCATCAAAGCCAGGCTCCGCCAGGAAGGGCTTCGGGCCGAGGCCGACCTGCGGAATGAAAAGCTGGGGTATAAGATCCGCGAGGCCCAGTTGCAAAAAGTGCCGTTCATGCTGGTGCTGGGCGACAAGGAAGTGGAGGAAGGCACCGTGACCGCGCGCAAACTGGGCGGTCAGGATCTGGGCAATATGTCTTTGGACAGTTTGGTCAATTTGGCCGTTCAGGAGACCAGGCCGCCCCGGTGGGATTCCAGATAGGCCGGTTCTCGATATTCAGGAACCACCGGGGATTTCACCCGGCCCGGTTCATAAAAACGCATTTTGGACAAGCGGGCCCGGCGTCTGGCAACCAACCATGATGCCGCGCCGGGCGAAGGCGGGCATGGCCACCATAACACGAGAGAGGTGTTGAGATTAACGGCAAGCGCTTTAAAGAGTCGGACAATAAGAAGGCCAACATTAACGAATTCATCCGGGCCCGCGAGGTGCGGGTCATCAGCGATGAAGGCGGTCAGCTGGGAATCATGTCCACTGACGAGGCCTTGAGGGTGGCCCGCGAGGCCGGGCTGGATCTGGTGGAAGTGGCCCCGGAGGCCGAGCCCCCGGTCTGTCGGGTGATGGACTTCGGCCGCTACAAATACCAGCAGAGCAAAAAAAGCGCTGAATCGCGCAAGAAGGCCTCGGTCATCGAAATCAAGGAAGTCAAATTCCGGCCCAAGACCGGCGAGCACGACTATCAATTCAAGCTCCGCAATATCCAAAAATTTTTAGCGGAGAAAAACAAGGTCAAAGTCTCGCTGATGTTTCGGGGACGGGAAATCGCCCACGCCGATCTGGGTCAGGCTCTTTTGGAGCGGGTCATCCGTGATATCGGGGACACCGCCCAGGCCGAACAGACGCCCAAACTGGAAGGGCGCAACATGATTATGGTGCTGGGCCCCAAATAAGCCGGAGCGGGCGGGAACTTTTCCTGAGAGCGTTTGGCGCCTGGCTGGCCATAACCCCCCCCGGTCAAACGCCGGCAATGACTGTGGTTGAGGCGTTTCCGTCCGGCACGTGGTGACCTTTACAACATAAAGCGCTCGAGCGTCTATCCAAGGCCGTGAGAATTTCTCATGGCCTTTTGCCGTTGCCCCCCGTGGGCGCTCGAACGGACGCCCGACATCGGGGTGATGGCCGCGCCAAACGGCACGAAAATTGCTTCAATATTATTCGCGCTGGGCATGGCGGCACCTTCCGCCGCCCGCAAGCCTGAAAAATCAGTTCTAAGGAAAGTAATGAAAAAACTTCTGATCCAGTCGGCGGTGGCCGTCGCTTGCTTCCTTTTGGCCTACGCCGCCATGCCGGTGATGACCAAAGAATCCGCCCGGGTCCCGGGGGCTCCGGACGGCCGACCCGGCACGGCCAAACACTCGGCCATTGTCCTGAATTTGGCGGACACCGAGGAGCCCGGCACGGTCAGCGAAAAGGATTCCGACGTATATTTCGACCACGAGAGCCAGGGCCGGGCGGTCAAAACCGGCTGGATCGGCCCCGAAGCCGGTCTTCTGGTCATGGACCGCAGCGGCGACGGCCGGATCAACGACGGCCGCGAACTCTTTGGCAACCACACCCTGGACGGCGGCCCCGGTCAAAGCGGCTTTGAAGCCCTGGCGCGGGAGGACACCAATCATGACGGCCGCCTGAACGCCGAGGACGACAACTGGAACCGGCTCATGGTCTGGCGGAGCGACAGCCAGGGCGACCCTTCCCGCCGAGGCCTGTCGAGCCTGGGGGAACTGGGCCTTGAGGAAGTGGAGCTCCTCAAGGTGCCCCTGCGCCGCCACCTGGCCAATGGCAACTACATTCAGGCCACCGGCTCCTTTCGGTACGCCGACGGCCGGCGGGGCCAGTTGGCCGAGGTCTACTTTCAGCAGAACGATTTTTACCGCCGTTTCACCACCGCCTTGACACCTCCCCCGGCCCTGGCCAACTCCCTGCTTTATTTGGGCGGCTCCGGCCTGGTCCGGGACCTTCAGGAAGCCCTGATCCAGAGCCCGGGTCTGCGCGAAGTCGCCGAACGGTTCCGCCGGGCCGCCACCCGCCGTGAGCAACGGGCTCTGGTGGACGCGCTCCTGACCGCCTGGGCGTCCACCAGTGGCCTGGCCCCCACTATCGAAGAGCGGGCGGCCGGGCGATACACCGTTGTGGACAACGGCCTGGGGCCGAGGCCCGCTGAAAGGGCCCGACGGCTCCACGTCATGGAAGCCTTCAACGGCACGTATTTCTATCCCCTGCCCGATGAACTGACTCCGGCCCAGAGCGCCCACCCCAACGTCCAGGTCGGCGGACCCGACGGCCGGAACCTGACTGTCGTCTTCACCCCCAAGCAGACCGAACTTCTGGACCAGGCCTATGACCTGCTGGCGGAGAGCGTCTATGGCGCCCTGGCCGGCCAGACCCGGCTGGCCCGCTTTCTCAAGCCCCTGAGCCCCGAGCCAGGCGCCCGGGCCGGCGCTGATCAGGAATTGGCCCGACTGGCGGAAGTGACCGAACTGTTTGACAAGGAAATAGCCCGCGACCCGGAAAACGGCTTGATCGATCTGTTGGATTTCCGCATCATTCTGGCCAACCTGGCCGAACAAAGCGCGGGGATCGTCGTTTCCCGAACGGCCGCCCACGAGGCGCTGGATCGGTATATCGAAACCCGGATCCGCGGCCGTTCGCTCACCGATGAGCAGGAAGAACTTTATGAGAAAATGAAACGGATCCGCGCCGCCAACGAACCGGTGGATCCGGCTCAAGGCGGCTGGTAGTATATATAAAATTTTGAACAATAAAAAAGCGCGCCCGACCGTCTGACCGGCTGACCGCGCTTTAAATTTTTCTGAACAAAAATAAAAAAATTCCCTTCAAGGTTTATGGACAAAAATCCATAAACCTTGAAGGGAATTTTATGGTATAAATTTCCAAGAGCCGTTTGAAAAGCGGCGTTAAAATTTTTCGGAAAGTTTTTGGCTCCAAGTGGCGCGCCCGGCAGGACTCGAACCTGCAACCCACGGCTTAGAAGAATGGTTATTTACAATTATGGCGGAAGAGGCTGTTTATAAATTCGACATAATATCAAATATTTAATTTCGGTTGAAAAATATACGGGCGATTAAAAAATTGTTTTTTATGGTTTAAATCCGTATTTTTTAGGGGTCTGGTTTACCAAGTGGTTTATCAGCGCGGTATGGTGTCGCGCGTAAAATCGGGTATTTCCAAGTGATCCAAAGCGGCCCGTTTTTGCCGTTCCATCAAATGATAATAGGTGGCAAGAGTCGTATTGGGGTTGGCGTGGCCTAAAAGCTCCGACGTCGCTTTCAGATCCGCGCCGCCGGATAAAAGAGCCGAGGCAAACCAATGCCGTAGATCGTACAGCCGGAGTCGGCGAATGATGCCGGCCCGGCGCAACGTCGCCAGCCAGGTTGTTTTCAGACTGCCGACAGGACGGCCAGGGCGTCCCTCGTATTCCACCAGATACACCCGGTCCGGTTCCGCTTCGCTCAAAGACTGAAGCTTGGCCAGAAATTGCGGCTTCAGCGGCAGGAGCGTTCTGGGATCATGGGTCTTTTTGCGGGCCACCCATATTCCAGCCAGAGCGTAATCCACATCCGTCATCTTCAGCGCGAACAGTTCCGTGGCGCCGGGACGAACTCCCGTATACACCATAACCTCAATGGCCCATTTAAGGTGGGCGGACGCCGCCCCGTGGATCGCCCGCAATTCATCGGTGGTGATCAGGTCGGGCGCCCTCCCCTCTTTCTTGGTTTCGGGCCGAAAGCGGCTGAAGGGGTTGGCTGTGATCAGGTCATTGCCCACCCCCCATTGGGCTATGGTTTTGCAGTAGGAGCGGATCCGGTTGCGGGTGCCCAGAGCGCGGCCGAGCCGGCTTAAGGCCTCGTCCAACTCCGCCAGGTGGGCCAT
>JAVBTP010000180.1:0-5023 GCA_031556115.1 Candidatus Adiutricaceae bacterium | reverse complement strand
GTAACACCGATGACCAGTTGACGGCCAACCTCCTGAACCTCTTCACTTTTCTGCCGTTTGAGGAGACCACCTATCTCGGCTCTCTGGCCGGCGGCCGCCTGGTCAACCGGGTCAAGGAAATTCTGGCTTACGAAATCACGGCCATGACCCACACTCCCGGAGAGGCGGCCCAGGCCTATCTGGCCTCGGTGCGGACCTTCGGCGCGGCCGACGGGGCCTCGGAGGTCAAGACCAGTTCGGCCGTGGCCAAGCTGACCATGGATGACGCCCTGGCCGATATCCCGGCCATTAAAATCGCCAGGGCCGACCTGGAGGCGGCCACCTGCGCCGAACTGTTCGTCCTGGCCGGGCTGGCCGATTCCAAGAGCGATGCCCGCCGTTTGATCCGCCAGGGCGGGGCCTACCTCAACGAAACCCAAGTCGCCCCCGGGGCCGAAAACGAACCCTTGGCCGGCGCGACCTGGCTGACGGCTGGCGAGGCCACCCTGCGGGCCGGCAAGAAGCGGTATAAAAAGGTGCTGGTGGGCTGATGGGCGTGCGGGAATGGCCCTTGCTGGCCGATGAATCGGTGCTGAAGACGCCGGTTTTCGACGTGCGCCGCCACCTCTGCCGTTCGCCTCTGGACGGGCGGGACAAGAGTTTCACGGTCCTCCACGCCCGGCGGTGGGCTCAGGTGCTGGCCCTGACCGAAAAGCGCGAAGCCTTGCTGGTGCGCCAGTTCCGTTTTGGCACCCGCCAGTTCAGTTTGGAACTGCCCGGCGGTGTTTTGGAGGCCGGCCAGTCGCCCCTGGAGGCGGCTCAGAGGGAACTGCGCGAGGAAACCGGCTATACCGCCGAAAAGTGGCGGCAGTTGGCTTCTTTCCGCCCCAATCCGGCCATTCAGGATAATACCGCCTATTTTTTTCTGGCCGAGGGCGCCCGTCTGACCAACTCCACCGATTTTGACGAAAACGAGGATTTGGAGTTGATTACCGTGCCCGTGGCCGATTTGAAGGCTCTGGCCCTGGAGGGGGCCATCGACCACGCCATCATGGTGGCCGCCATATTATTCTATTTCGCTAAAGAGTATAAGGAGTGAAGGTATGAAAAGGATTTTGCCGGGTCTGGCCCTGGTCCTGCCCCTGATCGTTCTGGCCGTCGCCTGCGTGTCCTCCAAAGCCATGGAGGTCACCTACACCGTCCGCTCGGCCGGCGCTCTGAAAGATTACACCGTCTACCTGGTGGTCAACGACACGCGTTTTACCACCGACCTGGTGGGGGAAGAGGCGAAAAGCAAGGGTCTTTTCGAGGAACTGCGGGGGCGGCGTTTCGACCTGAGGGTCAATATGCCCAACGGCTCCCAGGTGACCATGACCAACCTGTCGGCCACCGAGGCGGTGCGGGAGGCGGCCTCCCGCCGCCTGCAATCCCAGGGGGTGACCACCACCGCCCAGCGGGCCGGGGCCCACCTGACCATGGAAATCAACATCGAGCAGATGGACATCGACCTCTTTGAGGGTGATCTCATGGCCACCGTGGCCCTCAATTCGGCCGTTTACCGCAACGCCGATTCGGTGGCCAAATCCAACGCCCGGGCCACTTCCAACCGGATGAAGCTCATCGGCGGCACCGGCGGGGCCAGCGTGCTGAGCGAGGCCCTGAGCCAGGCCATGAACGATCTGGACTTCAGCGGCGTCAACAAGTTCTGATTTTTCCCGACCGGCGGAATATGAAACGGGCGCGGGGCCGACAGACCCCGGGTCCGTTTTTTTTGGCCTCAGAGCGCGTCCAGCACTTCGATAAACCGTTTCTTTCTGGCGTTGGCGGCGCGCAATCGAACCAGATAGTCGTGCCATTCGGGTTCACGCTTCAAGTCGGCCATCAGTTGGCCGGCTTTTTTCAGATAACCTCCGGCTGCCTGATAGGCGGCCGGCTTGGTCAAGGCTATTTCAGCTTCCGCCAATTTTTTCCAGATAGCCAAGGCCCTGTCGGGATCCTGTTTTTTGACCGCTTCAGCGACCTTCAACTCCAACCAGTCCGTCCCGTATCTTCCACTCTTCTGAAGCTGGTCATGCCATTTGGCGATTTCGGTCGGTTCTTTTTCCAAAATAGCTATTTCGATCAGAGCTTCGACCTTGGGAAACGTTTTTTTCCAACGGCCGCTACGGATCAACTCCACCTCGTCCGGGGCGGGCCAATCCCAGCCCGTTTGCCGCCACGGCGACGTGCCGGATCGCAGGTACTCCAGCAGCGAAGCGCGAACCGCCGGCCAGCGTTTCATCTTGGTGGCCGCCCGCTTCACTTCTTCATAATCGGCTGTTGACGGGGATTCCACGAATTCACAAACATGATGCGCCAGCACCCCCGCCCAGTCCTTGCGGTCGGAGTATATTTGCGCTCGTAGCTTGAGCAGTGACGAGGCGATGCCCGGCAGATCGCTATAGGTGGCGGCGACGCCCCGGGCGATATGCCGTTCCGCGTCATCAGACCGCCCGGCCGCCAGCAGGCGCCGGACCAGGCGCTCGTAGGACTTCGTCAGCTTCGCCTCCTGTTCGCAAAGGGGAACAATCTCGTCGTGGCGGCCTGATTCCTCCAGGGCGTGAATGGTTATATCGCTGAGCCGGTCGCGCTTCCAGCGCCTGTTTTCCTGAAACGTCTCCCGCTTTTTCAGGCGGCCCAGAAGCTCGTCGGCCACCTCCGACCAACTGCCGGACGGATGCTTTTCAGCCAGATACCGCTCCAGCGAATCGCCCAGACTGTATTCATCGGCCAGGACGTGCTCGACGGCCCACAGCAGTTTTTGAGTATGGTCCAACGTTGAAGCCCGCAGAAGCACGACCGCCGTGGCGTAACACGGTGCCGCCGCCTCCGCGAATTCCCCGTCGTGATCGTAAATTCCTATCTGTTCCTGGACGGCTTCAAGGATACTGGCCATGATGTTCAGCAACTCGTCGGCCACCCCCAGAGGCAGGGCCAGCTCCATCATTTTCAGCAGTGTGGAATAATCCGGGGAATCGCCATAGCCATAGCCGTCCTGCCAGTTCGGCCCTTCGATCAGGGTTCGGGTCTGCCGCCGTATTTTGCGCATCAGCCCCGAGGCCTGGCCGCTTTCCACGGCAATCCTGTCGGTCAGCTCCGTTGCGACATCCGGATGTTCCCGGCAGACGCCGAGCAGTAAAACCACCAATTGCTTAACGGATTGGCCGCGCAGCCAGGCTTCGAGGGCGGCGGTGGCCTCGGCCGTTGAATCCTGGTCGCCGGGTTGGCCGCCTTCCCGGTTCAACACTTCATATTTCGCATCCGTGGAGACCGGAACGGCCCGCCCGGCTTCCATCCTATGCAGATATTCGAGGATGGCGGCCACGGCGTGTTTGCAGTTGGATCCGTAGGGGCAGGTGCAGTCTGATTCCATACGGCCGCTTTCGCCGAAGCCGACCGCCACCCGATAGCCCCGCGTGCCCCTGACCACAGCGCCCAGGCGCCCGTCTTTCAGGAGAACCAGTTCTTCCACCTTGCCGTCACGCTGATACCGCCGACCCCGCTCGACTATTTTTTCCCCGGCCCATTCATCGAGGTTTCCATTTTTGGCAATATCGAAATCCGGTGTCGTGGCCATGATTTTCCGCAGCTCCATCGATGGTGGGCAACTCTCTTTTTTTTATTACTCCGGCGACAAAATAAGTCGTACCCGTGATTTCGCCAAAGCCCGAAATCACCGGACTTCCGCCGCCGAGAACCGACTTCGCCAACTGCCGGGTTAATAATGAGACCGCCGGTTATTTGGCCGTCCGCCCGGCCGGCCGCTTTTCCCCCTGACTGGCCGGTTCGGGTTTTTTCAAATTGAGGAGCTTGAGAAAGGGGTTGCGTTCCAAGACCCAAGCGTACGTCCCCCGGCCGAACCCCAAACCGAAGATGAAGCCCCCCACGTGAGCCCAATGGGCCACCCCGTCGGCTTCGCCCAATATGAGGGCCGCCGCCAATTCAGCGGCCATATATAAACCAAACCACACCAGCGGGGAGACCCGGCGGGTTTCCTCGCTGACCAGCCAGAGCAGGGGAGCGTTGAAGGTCAATCTGGCTCGCCGACAATACATCATATAGGCGCCCATGACCCCTGAAATGGCCCCGCTGGCGCCCACGTAGGGGATGTCGGGGTGGCCGGTCAAAAAGACGTGGGCCAGCCCGGCCACCACCCCGGCCGTCAGGTAAAACCTGAGGAAAACCCCCCGGCCCACCAGGTCTTCGACGTTGTCGCCAAAAGTGTGGAGAAAATACATGTTGACCAGCAGGTGCGGGAGGTCGCGATGGCTGAACATGGAACTGAAAAGTCGGCCCAGCCACCTCAAATCCACAGGGTCGGCCGGGGTCAGGCCCAGGTCGAGAGGCGAGGTATATACAGAGGTCAGGGCGAAAACCAGGATATTGAGGCCGATCAAGCCATACACCACCAGCGGCTTTCGACGGGGCTTGATGTTGTACTCAAAGGGCAGGCGGGTCAGGATGGTGAACAGCCCGTGGAGCCAACTGAATTTTTGGCCGGCCAGGTCCCGTTCGGCGGCCGCCGCCTCGGATACGGCGGCGGCGTCCCGCATCTCTTCGGCGTCAAACCACACCGCCCCGCAGCGGTCACAGATATCGACTTCCAGTTCGCCTGCGGGGTTCGGTTGGCAGGGCGCCAGCTGGCCCGAACAGTCCGGCCCGGGGCAGGCCGGGCCCTGGGGCGCGGGTCGAACCGCAGTGGGAGCCAGGTCGGCCCGGCCGGGCACCAGCTTGGCCAGACACCCTCGCTGGCCTAAAACCTCCAGGCCGGAACCGCGGGCCCATATTTTCAACCCGGCGGAAACCTCAGGTTTCAAAGGTTGCCGGCACTTGGGGCAGACCGGGTTTTGATCGGGCTGGGGCATGGCTGATCACTTTTTCCGATAAATGCCCGGTCTTCGTGGCCGTGCCTTCAGGCCCGGGCCGGGGTCGACCGGCGATCAATCAGTATAGGCGGGCGGCGTGTTTCCCGACCGGAAGAAATCGTCGTCGTCGGCGTCGACGA
>JAVBTP010000091.1:0-7011 GCA_031556115.1 Candidatus Adiutricaceae bacterium | reverse complement strand
CGGTGTGCGCCGTACCCGATATGCCTCATGGCCATCATCCGGAGCGGGCGCCCCATCACTCTCATCCGGCGCGTTCTTCATCCCTTTTGTTCGGCATGTTGCGCGACCCTATCGCGGCGTCGCTTGTTTGAGCCGTTCAGGCGAGTTGCGGCGCCGCTTACGGGTATGAACCTATTGGCACACAAGGGAATCAAAGGGGCGAGAGCCCCTGGCGCGGGTGGAGTCTCCAGAGGAAGGGCCGCGCAGGCCCTACCTCTGGCCGGGGCTTGGGGCGGGGAGCCCCATATTGAAAAAGCCTCTCAACAAATGAAACATAATTGGCGTCATATTTCGCATAAACGGCTAAGGTGTGGAACCCGATCAGGTTTTCAAAAGTTTGGCCACCCGCTCGCCCGCTGTGGCCAGGTCATCCCGCCCGCCGAGTTCGAAAGGCTTGGCCGGGCTCCGCAAATATTCGAAAACGGCCTGTTCCACGGCCCGGGCGGCCTTGACCTCGCCGAGGTGCTCGAGCATCATGGCTCCGGACAGGATGGCGGCCAGGGGGTTGGCCCGGCCCGTGCCGGCGATGTCCGGGGCCGAACCGTGCACCGGCTCGAACATCGACAGGCCGTCGCCGATATTGCCCGAGGCGGCCAGCCCCAGCCCGCCGGCCAGGGCGGCCAAGAGGTCGCTGACGATGTCGCCGAAGAGGTTGGGGCACAACAGGACGCCATAGTCCAGCGGCTGGCGCGGCAACAGATAGCAGGCGGCGTCGACGTTGACGAATTTGGGGGTCAGGTCGGGGAATTCCGCGGCCAGGGTGGCCTTGGTCATTTCATCCCAAAACCCGTAGAGCGCGGGCACGGCGTTGGCTTTGCTGACGATGTGGACCACCTTTTCCCCCCGGGCCCGGGCCATCTCGCCCGCCTTGCGGGTGATGCGGGCCACCCCGGGCCTGGTCATGACCCCCAGGGAAAAGGCCGCTTCGCGGCTGGGGCTGAAGTTGACGTTTATACCGCCCGCCAGCTCATACAACTCCCGCCTGGCATACAGTTCCTGATCGAATCCGCCCTGGCCGCGCCCGCCGATCCCCATATAGAAGTCCTCGGTGTTTTCCCGAACCACCACCGCGTCCAGGCGTTGCCCGCCCAAATCCACCGGGGTGGGCACGTTGGGGAAACTCAGGGCCGGCCGGAGGTTCAGGTACTGGTCAAAATGGAAGCGCAGGGCCAGAAGGAGCCCCTGTTCCAAGGGGCCGGGCTTGACCCGGGGGTCGCCCACCGCGCCCAGCATCATGGCCTGGCACTCGGCCAGATCGTCAAAAGCCGAATTGGGCAGCGCCACCCGGTGTTCCAGGTAATACGACGCGCCAAAGGGAAAGTCGCGCCATTCCAGGGCGAAATCAAAAAGGCGGGCGGCGGTGTCGCAGATTTTGCGGGCCTCCCCCACCACTTCCGGGCCGATGCCGTCGCCGGGCAGGGCGGCGATGAGATACTTGGTCCTGGATGTCCCCTCGATCATATGGAATACAAACGGCCCCGCCTGAACGTGTCAGGCGGGCCGTTATTTTTTGTCCTCTTTTTTCAATTCGGCCAAGTGGGCCAATTCCCGGCTGGCCCTGGTCCTGAAGTTGCCCGCGTCAGGGAGCTTGTCGACTTCCTTGAGGTGGAAAATGGCCTGGTCGAGGTTCCCGACGCTGGAAAAATAGTTGGCCAGGTAGTAATGCCCCTTGGCTTTCTGGCCGATCTGCCCGAAAAAACGCCCGGCCAATTGCAGGGCTTCGGGGTAGGGATCGGCCTCCATGTTGACCGCCCGGTCATAGAGGGTGGCGGCTTTGTTTCGGTCACCCAGCAGTTCCGAGGCCCGGGCCAGGCCGAACACGGCCAGGCGGTTGTCGGCACCGGCTTTTTCATAATAGCTTCTGGCCTCTTCGGGCTTGCGGCGCTTCAAGGCCAGGTCGCCCAGGTCGCCGAGGTATTCCTGATTGCCGGGGGCCAGGGCCAGGGCCTGGGTCATCAGTTTGTCGGCCTGGCTCAGGTTTTGCTGGCGGGCGGCCAAGAGGCCCAGGGCGTGGAGGGCCGAGTGGTCGCCCTTGCTGGTATTCAAACGTTTGGACATGATATTCTGCACCCGCCGCGGCTCGCCCGAGAGAGCCAGCACCCGATCCCGAAAAGCCTGATAGCGGGGGTCGGGCGGGGAGGGCGCGGAGGCTTCCACGTCTTTGAAGGTGGTGGCCAGGCGGCTGGTCAGGGCCGGGTGGGTGGTCAGATAGGTGGGGACATTGGAATTGGGGGACACCTGAAAAGTCCGCTCGGCCATGACCTTGAAGGCCCCATACATGTCCCGGGTGTTGTACCCGGCCTTGGTCAGGTATTGGCGGCCCTTGGCGTCGGCCTCGGCCTCGTCGTCGCGGGAATTGGCCAGCATGGAGGAGACGGTGGCGCCCGTGCCGCCGATCATCAGGGCCTGGCCCAGAGCCGCGCTGGATCCCCCCCCCTGGGAGGCCACCAGGAGGCCGGCCAGCATGGCGGCCACATAGGCCATCGACAGGGCCTTGGAGGCCTCGACCCGGCGGGCGAAGTGGCGGGCGGTGATGTGGGCCACCTCATGACCGACGATGGAGGCCAACTGCCCCTCGTTTTCCAGGCTGATGATGGTTTCGGTGTTCATGTAAATATAGCCGCCGGGCACGGCGAAGGCGTTGATGCTCGGGCTGCGGACGATATAAAAATGGTATTTGTCGGCCGCCAGGCCCGCGCCGCGCATGATGCGGCCGGTGAGGCCCTGATAGTATTTCAGGGCCACGGGATCCTCCAGCAGAGCGCCGGTGGCCGCGATTTTCAGGTGGAACCGCTGTCCCAGCTCCTTTTCCTTTTGGGGGGTCATGGGGTCGGCCCAGGCGGTCAGGGGCCAGGGCGGAATCAGGGCCAGGCTCAATACGAAAGTCAAAAAAATCGTGACCGGTCCGGTCGTCCGGATAGCCATAGGCACACCTCTGCCCGCCCCTGGTCAGGGCGGCCCGCGGTTGAATATTGATTCGCCCGGCATATACGGGGCCGCGTTCGAATCATGAGGGCGGAGTGGAGAATCCGTTCAGGATTTGACCGCCCGCCGGGAGGCCTCGGTCCAGAGGCCTTCCAGGTCATACAGTTCACGGGCTTCCAAGTTGAAGATATGGACCACCACGTCGCCGAGATCCACCAGCACCCAGTGGCCCTGGCCTTTGTTCAGGCCCTCCCGCCCCAGAGGGCGGACCCCGCGTTCCCGAGCCCGGCGGACGATTTTTTCGGCAATGGCGTCCATCTGGCGGGGATTGTCGGCGCTGGCGACGAAAAACCAGTCGGCCACGGAGGAGAGCCCCGACAGCTCCAGGAGGACCGGGTTGATCGGCTTATGTTCGGCGGCTGCGGCGGCCACCAGGTCGGCCAGTTCCCGGCCGCTGGGCCGTGGGGATTTGGCTGGCTGGGGTTCAGCTTTGGCGTGTGTCGCCGGTTTGGCGGCAGCCGGCGGCTTGGCTTTGAGATCGGCTTTGACTACCGGCTTGGCCTTGGGTGCGGCTTTGGCCTTGGGTGCGGCTTTGGCTTTAGCCGCCGGCTTGGCCTGGGGTTCGGCCTTGGCTTTGGCCGCCGGCTTGGCCTGGGGTTCGGCCTTGGCTTTGACTGCCGGTCTGGCCTTGGGTTCAGCCTTGGGTTCGGCCTTGGCTACCGGCTTGGCCTTGGGGTCGGCCTTGGCTTTAGCCGCCGGCTTGGCCTTGGCTTTAGCCGCCGGTTTGGCCTTGGTGGCCGCTTGAACTGGGGGGGAGGCTTGGGCTTTGGGCCGGGCCGGGGCTTTCGTTTTTTTGTCGTCGCTCATTATGCCTCGTTTATGATGGTGCGCGGCCGATGGGGAGAGCGAGCGGGCTCGCCGCGGTGGCCGTCTGGTCAACGTACATACCGGTTCACGGGCCGCGCCACGGTTCGTCAGCCCGAAGGGCGGCGCCGCGCGCCGCGGCCTATGGCCGCTATACCACAAAGATACTGAAGTTCAGGGGAAAAAGCAAGACAGCCCTTCTGTTTCGGGGGCGGGCCCAAATGGGGCCGGCCCCCGGGCCGGCGGCGGTCACTGGGGGAAGCCGGGGCGGTAGAGCCCGTGTTTTTCAATATACATCCGCACTGGTTCCGGTACCAGATAGCGGACCGAAGCTCCCGATTCCAGCCTGGCCCGCAGACCGGTGGAGGAAATCTCCAGCCGGCAGCCGGGCTGGAAGTGGATGGGCTTGATATCGGGGCCGGTGAACACTTCGTTTTTGCGGCTCCACTTGATTTGGGGATCCACTTCCCGCCGCAGCATCTCACCCATGGTCTCCCGGGTGTCGGCTATGCCGGCCCGGCCGAAAACCACCACGGGGGTCAGGGACAGCAGTTCGCGGTATTGGAACCAATGGGGCAGGCTCATGAAAGAATCCAACCCCACCAAAAAATAGATGGCGGTGCGGCCGCTCCAGGCCTTTTGGAAGGCCCTGACCGTGTTGACGGTATAGCTGGGGGCGGGCAGGTGGTTTTCCAGATCCGAAGCCCAAAAACCGGGCCGATCGGAGACGGCCAGTTTGAGCATCTCCAGCCGGTGCCAATATCCCACCAGGGGATGGGGGGATTTGTGGGGCGGCCGGGCGGCGGGCATGAAATAGACCTGGTCCAGCTTCAGGTTTTCGGCGATTTCCTCGGCCGCCCGCAGGTGTCCCAGATGGACGGGGTTAAACGTACCCCCCATAATGCCCAGTCGCTGTCCGGAACGCGGTGGTCTGGCCATGGATCGCCCACTGTCTGGTCATAGGGAATCGGCCGCCGGCGAAATTTTGAATTTCCGCCGGGACCGTATTGCGCCGCCGAAAATTATTCCTGAACGTCGGGAACGTCACCGAGCCCAAAAGCGTCGTGCAGGGCCCGCACGGCCAGTTCGGTGTATTTCTTCTCGATAATGCAGCTGATCTTGATCTCCGAAGTGGAGATGAGGCTGATGTTGATGCCCTCTTTGGCCAGGGTCTGGAACATCTGGGTGGCCACGCCGGCGTGGTTGCGCATGCCCACCCCCACCAGGGAGATTTTGGCGATATTGTCGTTGCCGACAATACGCTCGGCCCCGATGTCGGCGGCCGTGTCCCGCATCAGTTCCATGGTTTTTTGGTAATCGGCCAGGGGCACGGTGAAGGAAAAGTCCGTCAGAGCCCGGCCGGTGGCCGGATCAATGTCCACCGACTGGTTCTGGATGATCATGTCCACCACAATGCGCGAGTTGGACACGATACCCAGAATTTTGGCGGCGATACCCGGCTGGTCGGCCACCTTCATCAACGTCACCCGGGCTTCGTTTTTGGAATAGGCCACCCCGCTGACAGGTTTTTTTTCCATATCCACATCCTCTTCACAGATCAGGGTGCCCCGGCCCGGCTGGTGGGCGTGGCGCACGTGTATTTTCATTTTGTAATTCATGGCGAATTCGACGGAGCGAATCTCCATGACTTTAGCTCCCAAAGATGACAGCTCCAACATCTCCTCAAAACTGATTTTTTCCATTTTGCGGGCGTTTTCGCAGACATTGGGGTCAGTGGTATAGATGCCGTCCACGTCGGTATAGATTTCGCAAGTATCGGCGCCCAGGGCAATGGCCAAGGCGACGGCCGTGGTGTCCGTGCCGCCGCGCCCCAGGGTGGTGACGTCGCGGTCGCGGTTCTGGCCTTGGAAGCCGGCCACGGCCACCATCCGTCCCTTGGCCAGTTCGGTCTTGACGCGGGCCGGGTCGATGGAGGTGATGCGGGCCTTTTGGTGCTCATCATCGGTGTGGATGCCGGCCTGGAAGCCGGTGAAGCTTTTGACCCGTTCCCCCATGGCCTGGCAGGCCAGGGAAAAGAGGGCGACGGAGACCTGCTCCCCCGTGCTGACGAGTTGGTCGACTTCGCGGGGGGACGGACTTTTGACCATGTCGGCGGCCAGTTGGAGCAGCCGGTCGGTCTCCCCCTTCATGGCCGACAGGACCACCACCACCTGGTGTCCCTGGTTTTTGGTTTCAATGGCCCGTTTGGCCACCTGTCGGATCAGGTCCAGCGTGGCCACGGAACTGCCGCCATATTTTTGTATGATCAAGGCCATGTATGTACCCCTAAAAATTTGCCGAAGGCTTGGCCCTCCGGACGTTAAAAAAGGTAAGTTACCATTTTTCCCGATAAAGCGCAACCGCTCTGACTCTGTCTGTTGGGCACCATCTGCCGTCACCATCTTGACATCACGCCGATTCCTGCCTATTATATTTGTAAGAGACTCTCTTGGAGGCAATCAGGGCATGTAAATGTTTTCCGTTCCTCGCTCGCTTGAAAACCGGCTCCGCCGTTCCGGTCGGGGCCTCTCCTGAAGCGGGCCATATAGTCGGGCCGGCCACCAGGGTCGGGTTCGGCGTGCATGCGGAAAACACTCGCGGCCCATTCTCCATATCCATATAGTATATGTATGGTTTTTGAGGCCGCCGGCGATCCCGGCGGCCTTTGTTTGCGGAGTTTCCATGTCTCAAATCAAGATCCGAAACCTCACCTTCGCCCATGACGGGGCGGCCGACAACCTCTTTCAAAACGTCTGCCTGACCCTGGACACTGATTGGCGGTTGGGCTTCATCGGCCGCAACGGCCGGGGCAAAACCACTTTTCTCCATCTGCTGATGAACCGGTACGAATATGCGGGGACCATTGCCGCTTCGGTGGACTTTGACTATTTCCCCTTCCCGGTGCCTGATCCGGACCGGGAGACCGGCCCGCTTCTGGCCGGCCTGGTCCCGGGCCTGGCCGATTGGCGAGTGCCCACAGAGCTGTCGCTTCTGGCCGTCGACCCGGTGGTGCTGAGCCGGCCTTTCCGTACCTTAAGCGGCGGCGAACGGACCAAAGTCCTTCTGGCGGCGCTGTTTCTCAAGGATCACAATTTTCTTCTGATCGACGAACCCACCAATCACCTCGACGCGGCCGGCCGCGCCGTGCTGGGCGCCTACCTGAGCGGCAAATCCGGCTTTATT
>JAVBTP010000179.1:0-9501 GCA_031556115.1 Candidatus Adiutricaceae bacterium | reverse complement strand
ACGAGGAGGGCGCCGTCGGGCAAGCGCAGATAGTACTCGGCCAGAACGCGGTCGAGATAGCTCAGGGCCGAGACGTAGCGGGCGAAGTGGCCGCCGACGCTTTTATAGTCAGGCGCCGGGGGGATAAAGGGCACGTGGGAGGTCATGGTGACGATGAATTGCAGCTTCGGTCCGGGGGCGCCCAAGTCCCGGGCGGCGCGGGCGAAAACGTCCTCGTCGAGAATATGGTCCATGATCAGGGAACTGGGCCGATAGCCTTCCGCCAGCAATTCCTCTTTGAAATGGAAGCGGGTGAAGCCTTGGGCCGTATACGCTTCCCGCAGGTTGAACAGGGTTCCGTCCAGGCCGTGGTAGAAGATGGCGTCGTGCCCTCTCTCGCGCCACAGCCGGATGGCGCTGTCCGGATATTCCTTGATATAGGTATGATAGAGCACGTTCTGCTCGGCGACGCGGCCGTTGAGAATTTCGTAATCGGAGTTGCAGGAGCCGACTTTGTGGGGGGCGAAAGCCCGCAATACCAGCGAACTTCGGGCCAGGTGGTTGAGAAAAGGGGTCACGGTGCGGCCGTTGACCTTCATGTCCAGAACGGCGAAATCCAAACTCTCGGCCTGTATCAGGGCCACGGTTTCCCCCGCGTCGGGTAACGGCCGGCCCCGCCAGGTCCTGGCTCTTCCGGCTTTGGCGGCGGCCAGGCACGATCCGCCGTCCGGATCCGGACAGCGCGCCTCGGCATAGATCAGGGTGGTGTCCGCGTAATTGCCGCCGAGAAACTCCCCCAGCCAGGTGGCCAGATAGCCTATGGTCCGCACCGATTCCCGGGCCCCTTCCTCCAGCCGCCGTTCGGCCGCCGGGCGGTGCCCCTGAAAATCCACCCACATCTGGCTCAGGCCGGTCTTGCCGTAAATGGCCGCCACCACCCAGCAGATCACGGCCATGCCGGCCACGGCCACCAGGCCCCGAAACCGAAAGGCCCGGGGCATGCGGGCCCGGGGGGCCATGGCGATCTGGACCAGAAACAGCTTGACCAGCCACAGGGCCCCTAATGCCAGAATAAGATCCCAGCGGGCGAAGCCGAAAATATCGATGCCCAGGGAGGCCGCGCCCTGAAGGGAGTGGTAGATGGTGGAGAGGGTCAGGGTGTTGTAAAAGAAGATGGTGTAGTGCAGGAGAATGGAACTGAGAAAGCCCTGGGCCGTCAGGTAGACGATGAAGGCCCGCTTGGACAGGAGGGCCACCGTGAGCGGGACCAGAAAATCCAGGATGAACAGGGGCAGGAAGGAGACGTCGCGGAAGAGGTCGCCGGTCACCGCCCGGTGGGTGGTGGTCAACTGCACGTAGGCCGCTTCGGCGCCGGAGAGGCCCACCGCCAGGAGCACCAGAAAAATGGCCAAAACCCCGTTCTCCACCGTCCAGGGCTCGGGGTGGAAGACGAGGTTCCAGAGGGTTTTTTTATGTCGGGCGGAGTCGGGTATCGAGTGGTCCTCTTCAGCGGGGGCCGGGCCGCTTTTCATCAAAGAACTTTTTCATGAAAAAGAAATTTTGATGAATTGGCCCGGCCCCGGTTTTTATCGGTCAGCCTTTGATGCGCAGCGCCGCCGCCAGCCTGGCCAGAAGGTCGGGCCGTTCGTTGAGGTCGCTCTTTTCCAAAAAGGCGATGCGCTGGGCGAAGCGGTCCCTGAGAGTGCCCAGGTATTCCTCGCGGCCTTCCACCGTGTTCGGGTTATAGGCGTCGTAATAGCCGGGCAGGATTTTTTCCACCGAAGCCCTGGTGGGGAGCCAGGCCCCGGCCACCAGATCCCACGGTTCCCATTCCAGAACGCCCGTGAGAATGGCCGTCTGGAGCGTCAGGGACGCCGACAGGGGGACGGGCTTGGACTTCTGGTCGGTGCCGTCCCACCAGCCGCCGCCGCCGCCGCTCCAGACATAGCATTCGCAGCCGTTGTCGAAAACCTTGGTGTAGCCCAGGCAGTCCTCGTACAGGGGGTAGACGCGGAAGGGATTGGCAAAGGGTTCGAAGACCAGCTTTTTCATCTCCTCCGGGGAGACGTTTTCCGCGGCCGTGCGCTTGGTCATCAGGGTGGCGCCCATGGCCACGGCCAGGTCGACGTCGGTGAGCTTCACCAGCGGCGGCAGGGTGTTGTCCTTCATCAGCCAGCCGATGGAATTGGGAAAGCCGATGCGGTCGGTGGTCTGGCCCAGAAGTTCGCGGGCAAAGATGGCCCGCCCGTTGGAATTGCGCGCGTCCATGCCGTACGGCAAAATCCGGCCGTCGACCTCGGCCACCAGGTTGTTCATGACCCCGATGCAGTATTGCCAGTCGGGGTGGTCGATCTCCCGGCTGTCGGTCTTGTCGAAGAGGGTGGGTTCCCAGACATAGCAGAGCTTGTTCGCCACGTCGATCTGAAAGGCGTCGTCGTGGGCGATGGTGCGCCGAAAACCGGCCGGAAGGGACCCGGCGTTATCCAGGCTGTTGGTGTGGCTGGATTTGCCGCTGCCGGAGAGGCCGTAAAAGGCGATAACCTGTTTGCCGCGCCCGGCGAAATCCCTGGTGCCGGAGAGGTCGACCTCTTTGATGCCGCCATGGGCCGAGACGTGGCCCATGCGCTGGGCCGCGGTCCAGGCCAGGGTCAGGGTGCCCTTCTTGCGCTCGCCAAAGTACCTCAGGCCGAAGTTGAAGATGGTGTTGTGGATCTCGTCCACCACCACCAGGGCCTGGCCCCAGGGGCAGTTGTCCGGCGCCTCCCAGTCGGGGTAGGAGACGAAGAGGATGTCCTGGACCGGGTGCCCCGTGGACTGGCCGTATCGGGGCACGGCGGACAGGGGGGTGAAGTTGGCGTACCAGAAAAAGAGATTGGCCGCGTCTTCCTCGGTGGTGATGAGCCGGGCCTTGAACTGCAGCGCCGGGTCCAGGCCCACCACGCCTTCGCCGATGATGAGGTCGTGGTTGCGTTCCAGGGCGTAGACGCCGTCGCGGAGAATGGAGAGGCAGAGGTCCTTCTGGTCCCTGGGCAGCCGGTTATAAAACACCCGGGCCGCGGCGGTGCGCCCCACCGTGGCCCCGTGGTTGTCGACCATGACCCGGGCGTCGTCGTCGAGCCCCATGGCCCGGGCCCGGCCCGGATCCATCTTCAGGTCGGTGAGCGCGATCCAGGGCAGTTGGGCGGCCATTTCGTAGGCCTCGGCCGGGCTGACCACCCGGGGGCACAGGCCGTTGTTTCTGATGTTGAAAACCGATTCGGCAATGGCCCGCACCGGCGACATTTGGCTCAGGCTCTGGTAATACTTCCAGGACGGTTGACTTGACATGGGGACCTCGTACAGACAGTGTTTCATTAAAAAAGTGGGCAAGAGCGCCCGGTTACGGTCGAGCCCGGCCGCGCCTGACGGAACAGCCCGTCGGGCCTCGAGTGGACGAATGTACAATTAAAGGATGGTTTTTTCGTGAACGATCTATTATAAAAATTATTCGCATAATTTTCATCAAAAATATGCCCGCGCGGAAAAGACGCCGCCGGGGTTCCGTTTCCGCGCCGGCGCTATCGCAGGGCCAGGCCGGTTTGGCGAATATCCGGCTGGCGAAAATACATGGGCAGCGGCGGGTGCGAGGTGGTCGCCTCCGGCTCGGCGCAATATCGGGCCGCGGCCAGCCGGGCCAGCCGGGAGGCCCTGGGGGCCAGGTCCTCGGGGCCGGCCTCCAGCCCGGCCGCGGGCCAGCCGTCCGGCCAGGCCGCCCGCATCAGATTGAGCGCCGGCCCGGCCATGGTGATTTTCCGGCCCGCCGCCCCGGCCGCCAGCCAGTCGGGAATGTCCGTCGGCGAAAGGGGCGCGGGGGCCCTGACCAACTCGGGCCCGCCGGGCCCCCTTCGGTACAGGGCCGTGAAAATTTCCCGATGGCGGGCGTCGATGAGGGGAGCGGCCAGGGCCTCGGGCCCGGCTTGATCCAGAATCAGGTCGGCCAGGATGTCCAGGGTGGAGAGCCCCATGACCGGAATTCGGGCGCCCAGGGCCAGGCCCTTGGCCAGGGCCAGGCCGGTGCGGAGGCCCGTAAAGCTGCCCGGCCCCCGGCCCACGGCCACCAGGTCCAGGTCGGCCGGGGCCTGGCCGGCGTCCTGAAGCATTTGAGCCACCAGGGGCGGCAGCGTCTGGGAGTGGGGGCCTTCCGCGCGCGAAAATTCGCTCAGAACGGTCATCCCCTGGTCCGTGAAACGGACCAGGGCCAGGGTGCACCAGGGCGTGGCCGTATCCCAGGCCATGACGGTCAGGGGGGTCATGGTTCTTCCGCCGGCGCCGCCGCCGGGGCGGGGCTTTCCGCCGGTTCCACGGGGCGTTCCACTTCGGTTGTGGTGGAAACACGGGTCACCAGCCGGGCGATGTCGTTATAAAACACCGTGACCATCAAGAGGCCCAAAAAGGCCACGCCCACCCACTGGGCGGCCTGGCGGACGCGCCAGCCCAAGGGGCGGCGGCGCAAAGCCTCGATGATGAAAAAGACCAACTGCCCGCCGTCCAGAATGGGGATGGGCAGGAGGTTCAGAATACCGAGGTTGATGCTGATGAAGGCGGCCAGGTTCAAAAGCGGTGTCAGCCCGGCCCGGGCCCGGTCGCCGGTGACTTCGGCGATGAGGATGGGGCCGCCCAGGGTTTTGGCTGAAATCTGGCCGGTGACCAGTTTCTGCACCGACACCAGGGTCAGCCGGATCATCTCGGCCGCCTCGCCCACGCCAAGGGACGCCGCCCTGAAAAAGCCCACCCGCTCGGTGACGGTCTCGGCCTGGGATTCCATGCCCACCATGGGCGTAGAGGTGGTGCGGCCGGAGGAGTTGACGCTGGTGACCAGTTCCGGCTCCACTTCCAGGGTCAGGGTTCGCCCCCGGCGGTCGATTTCCATGGTGAGGGGCTTTACCGTCCGGGGCGTGGTGGCGCCGCGCTCTTCCGCCGGCCCTTGGATGGCCTCCAGTACGTCCCGCCAGTCCGGGGTGGGCCGGCCGTCGATGGCCGTGATCAGGTCGCCGGGCTCCAGACCCGCGGCCGCCGCGGGCTTTCCTTCCATCACCCGTTCCACCACCGGCTTCATCCGGTGGCTGATCCCCAGGTCATAGATGACCACCGGGTCGCCGAACAGGTCTTTTTCCTCCCGACGGTCGGGGGTCAGCCGGTGGGTTTCCTCCAACCCCTGGGGGCGGATGGTCAGGTTCACCGGCTCGCCTTCGGTGTTTCGCAGGGCCTCGTCCAGTTCATCGAAATACTGAATCGGCCGGCCGTTCACGGCCACCAGGGCGTCGTCCATCCGCAGGCCCGCCCGGTCGGCCGGACTCCCCCCGGCCACCGGCCCGATCACCGGCGGGAGGTGCGGGAGGCCCGCCAGCCAGATCAGGCCCCAGAAGATGAGGGCGGCGAAAACCAGATTGAAGACCGGCCCGGCCAGGACGATGGCCATCTTGGCCCAGGGCTTCTGGTGGGAAAAGGACCGTTTTTCCATCTCCGGGGGAACCTTTTCCCCGGAGTCGGGGTCCTCGCCGTACATTTTGACATAGCCGCCCAAGGGGAGCCAGGCCAGTTGGTATTCGGTTTCGCCAAAAACTTTGGACACGGCCTTGGGCGGAAAGCCCAGGGAGAACCGTTCCACCTTGACCCCCACCAGTTTGGCGGCCAGAAAATGCCCCAGTTCGTGCACGAAGATCAGCACCAACAGGAGAACGACAAAAGAAACTATGGTCAGCATCGGCGATGGCTTTCTTTATGGGGAGCCGGGGGCGTGTTTCGATTTTTTTGAAAACTCAAGCCGGCGGTTCAGTTTTTGTAGCGCTGTTTATCCAGCGGCACATACCAGTCTTTGAAATTGTGGCCGATGCCGCCGGGCCCCTGTTCCACGCCGACGAAACGGTTGGAGTAGGCCGGCAGGGCGTCGGGCACATAGAGGAAAACATAGGGGACGTCGTCGTGCAGGATCTCCTGAATGCGGTCATAGGCCTTTTTGCGCACGTCCTGATCGAGGGTGAAACGGGCCTCGTCGATGAGGCGGTCCACTTCCTCGTTTTGATAGCTGATAAAGTTCAGTTCGCCTTCCCTGGTCTTGGTGGAGTTCCAGACGTCGTAGAGGTCGGGCTCGATGGGGATGGTCCAGGCCATGACAATGGCCTCGAAATTGTGCTTGTCCAGATATTCCTTGAGGAAGGCGGCCCATTCCACGATGCGCAGGTTGACCTTGAGGCCCACCTCGGCCAGCCGGGCCTGGATGATGAGGCCGGTCTGCTCCCGCAGTTTGTTGCCCTGATTGGTCATGATGGTGAACTGGAAGGGCTGCCCGTCCTTGTCCAACAACCCGTCGCCGTCGGTGTCGGCCCAGCCGGCCTCGGCCAGAAGCTGCCTGGCCCGCTCGGGATCGTAAGGATAGGGTTTGACGTTCTGGTTATAGGCCCACATGTCGGGCTTGAAGGGGCCGTTGGCCGGTGAGCCCAGGCCCAGCAGAACCCCGTCGACGAGTTCCCGCTGGTCGATGGCGTAGGCGACGGCCTGGCGGACTTTCCGGTCGGCAAAGCGCGGATCCTTGAGGTTGAAGCCCAGATAGGTGTAGGCAAAGGCCGGATAGCGGTAGACGTGGTACTTCTCGGTGAAGGCCGGGTCGGCGATCTTTTCCTCATACTGGTCCGGGGTCAGGCCCATGGTGTCGATGCCCCCGCTCATCAGCTCCATCATCTGGGCGTTGAGGTCGGGGATGATGCGCATCACCCACTGGTTCAGGTGGGGCCGGCCGTCGAAATAGTCGTCGTTGGCGGTGAGGATCAGGCGCTGGCCCGACTCCCATTTTTCCAACTTGTAGGGGCCGGTGCCGATGGGGTGGCGGGCCAGGGGGCTGGCCTCCAGGTCCCGGCCTTTTAAAAGATGGGCCGGCATGATGTCGAAACACCAGCTGATCAGGGCCCGGGCCAGGGGGCGTTCATAGGTCACCCTGAAGGTATGGTCGTCCACCGCTTCGGCCGTTTTGACCTGCTTATAGGATTCGGCATAGGCCGTGGGCGTATGGGGATCGATCATCAGTTCATAGGTGAAGAGGGCGTCCCGGGCGGTGAAGGGCGCGCCGTCGTGCCAGCGCACGTCCTGACGCAGGTGGAAGACGAAGGTCAGGCCGTCCTCGGAAATGTCCAGGGATTCGGCCAGGTCCGGGACGATATTGAGGTCTTTGTCGATTTTCATCAGGCCGTTGTAGACCAGGGTGTTGATTTCGCTGGAGGCCGAGTCGCTGGCCAGGGCCGGGATGAGGTTCGAGGGCTCGCCGATGGAGGCGGTGACCAGGGCGTCGCCGTCCACCGGTTCGGGGGCCGGGGGAGGCGTGGCCGCCTCCGGGGCGGCGCCGGCTTCGGCGGCCGGTTGGGTCTCGGCGGGGGCCGGGGCTTCCGGCCGGTCCTGGCAGCCGGTGAGGGCCAGGGCCGCCCACAGGCCGGCGATCAGTATGGCGATGGTGATATTTGTTGAAATTTTCATGGCTGTTCACCTTTTCGTCAAGTTGTGTCATAATATACTTTTTGAGGGATTTTTTCCACTCCGTTCCGACGAGCGGGGGATTTCGCGGGCATGACACTTAATTTATTTGAAAATAAAGGCCTTTTCGGCCGCGAGATATTCTCCCCGGCCAAGCTGGCCGCCCGGCTGCAAGAAGGTTTCGACCGTGATTTCGGCCAGATCTGGGTGGAGGGCGAAATTTCCGAATTGAGCCGCCCCTATTCGGGCCACGCCTATTTCAGCCTCAAGGAACGGGTCGGCGGCCAGGAGGCCCGCCTCAAGGCGGTCATGTGGAAAGGCCGCCGCCTCTACGCCGGCGCGGCCCTGACCGAAGGGCTGACGGTCCTGGCCAAAGGCCGCCTGGCCGTCTACGCGCCGCGCGGGGAATTCCAGTTGGTGGTGGATTATTTGGAACCCCTGGGGGAAGGGGCTCTGCGGCTGGCTTTTGAAAAACTCAAGGCCAGCCTCACCGCCGAGGGCCTGTTCGGCGAAGGCCGCAAGCGCCCTTTGCCCTATTGGCCGGCCAGGGTGGCGGTGATCAGTTCCCCCAGCGGGGCGGCGGTGCGCGATTTTCTCCAGACCGCCCTGGCCCGGCGGCCCGGCGCGGCCATCAGCCTCTATCCGGTGCGGGTGCAGGGCGCGGATTCGGTTCGGGAAATCGTCGGCGCCCTGGACGATCTCAACGCCTGGGGCGGTTTCGACCTCATTGTCCTGACCCGGGGCGGCGGCGGCTTGGCTGACCTGTGGTCCTTCAACGAAGAAGCCGTGGTGCGGGCCGTGGCCGCCTCCCGCACCGTGGTGCTGGCGGCGGTGGGCCATTCCACGGACCTGACCCTGGCCGAACTGGCCGCCGATCAGCGGGCCATCACCCCCACGGCCGCGGCCGAGGCCGTGTTCCGCGACCAGCGGGCTCTCGGGGAGCATCTTGACGACCAGACCGGACGGTTGGTTCGGGCTCTGACCGAGCTGGTGGACCGGCGGCGGGACCGGCTGGAAGGGGCGACCCGCCGCTTGGCCCGGGGCCTGACTGAGCAATACGCCCAACGCCGCCGGTCCCTGGACGAATATGACCGCCGCCTGCGCCGCTTCGAAGACGGCCTGGGCCTGGCCGGGCAGCGCTTGGATCATCTGGCGGAACGGTTGGCCCGGGCGGGCCGGACGGTTTTGGAAAGGCCCCGGCGGCGGCTGGCGGCGGCCTCCGAAGCTCTGCGGCTTTTGTCCCCGGCCCTGATTTTGGCCGGCCGGCGGGCTGAACTGGTTCGGCTGAAGGAACGATTGACCCTGGCGTCGGCCAGGCGTCTGGAACGGGAGGAGGGCCGTTTGGCCGCCCTGGCCGCCCGGCTCTCGGACCTCTCGCCGGAAAACGTTCTCAAGCGGGGCTACGCCCTGGTGACCCATGGGCCGGCCGGCCGGGTGGTCACCCGGGCCGGGGACCTGCAAATAGGCCAGGAGGTTTCCGTGCGCCTGGCCGAGGGAAGCTTCACTTCACTGGTAAAGGATCGGTCATGAAAAAAAAAGAAACGTCGTTTGAGGACGGGCTGGCCCGGTTGGAGGAATTGGTGGCCGATCTGGAGGACCGCACCCTGGGGCTGGATCGCAGTCTGGCCGCTTTTGAAGAGGGCCTGGCCTTGAGCGCCGCCTTGAAGAAAAAACTGGAGGAGGCGGCGGGACGGGTGGAGATCCTGACCCGCGATTTGGCCGGCCGCCCCCTGGCCAGAGCTTTCGACCCGGCCGAATACTCGGGCCCGGCCGAAAATGACGAAGACGGCGGTGACGGCGATGCCTGAAGCCCCCCGTTCGACGGCCATCGACCCGGCCAAGGATTTTATGGTCTGGCGCCGGAAAAATATTGAAAAGGTTGACCTCGCCCTGGGGAAAATTCTGACCATCATGGCCGACAAGCAACCCCGGGCGGTGGAGCGGCTGGTTTCGGCCATGGGGTATGCGGTTTTAGGCGGCGGCAAGCGTCTTCGGCCCCTGTTGGCCCTGGGCGCGGCCGAG
>JAVBTP010000113.1:0-11210 GCA_031556115.1 Candidatus Adiutricaceae bacterium | reverse complement strand
GGGTACGGTAGGCAACGGCCTGCTGGACAAGGTTATCCCGACGGAAAATACCACCGGCTCTGCGGTAGACGTTCAGCACGTACTGTCCGGTCTGGCGGGGCAGGGCGCGACCCTGGCGGCGATGGAGGTCTCTTCCCACGGCCTGGTTCAGCACCGCGTTGCCGCGCTGCAGTTTGCCGCCTCGGTCTTTACCAACTTGAGCCGCGACCACCTGGATTTCCATCAGGACATGGAAGATTATTTCCAGGCCAAGCGTCTGCTGTTCGTCAAATACCTCAAGCCCGGCCAGAAGAGGGCGGTCATCAATATCGACGATCCCTACGGCCGCCGGCTGGCCGAGGAGCTTGGCTCGGCGGCGTTGACCTACGGTTTCACCCCCGGGGCCGACGTGTGCGGCTCCAGCTTGACGCTGGGCCGGGAAGGCCTGAGCCTCACCGTCACCGCCGGCGATCAGTCCTGGGTCCAGGCTTCGCCCCTGTTGGCCGAGATCAATGGCTATAACATTTTGGGCGCCACGGCCCTGGCTCTGGTCATGCACCTCGAGCCCCGGACCATCCGCGAAGCCCTGGCCGAGTCCACTGGCGCGCCCGGGCGCTTGGAAAGGGTGGGGGCCAATCCCGACTTCCTGGTGCTGGTGGATTATTCCCACGGCCCCGATTCCCTGGCCAAGGCCCTCAAAGCCTGCCGGGACCTCGAGCCCCGGCGCCTCATCGTGGTCTTCGGCTGCGGCGGGGACCGTGACCGGGGCAAGCGCCCCATCATGGGCCGCCTGGCCGGCGAATTGGCCGACCTGGCCGTTATCACCTCCGACAATCCGCGCACCGAGGAACCCTGGTCCATCCTCCTGGAAGTGGAAAAGGGCCTCGAGGGTCTGGACCTGGCCAAATATGAAGCCGGAGAACTGGCCTCCGACTGGCCGGTCCACAGCTACCTCATGATCGTTGACCGCCGGGCGGCCATTCGCCAGGCCGTGCGCCTGATGGAGCCCGGGGACATCCTCCTCATCGCCGGCAAGGGCCATGAGGATTACCAGATCATCGGCCGCGAAAAGCGGCATCTCGACGACCGTGAAGAAGCCCTGGAAGCCTTGAAACGGGAAGGGCGCGACTGATGAAGGAGCTGGGCCTGACCCTCCGGTGGATCGCGGATAACGCGGGCGCTGAAAAGCGCGGAGCCGACGTGGCGGCGCTGGAGCGCCGGCGGGTGGGCGGTATTTCCACCGACAGCCGGACCGTCGGCCGGGGTGAGGTCTTTGTGGCCCTGCGGGGCGAAAGGTTCGACGGCCACCGGCACGCGGCCGAGGCCCTGGCCAAGGGCGCCTTGGCCGTGGTGGTCCAAAGGCCTGTGCGGGGCGAGGCCGCCCGCCGGGCCCTGATGGTGCCCGACACGCTGCAAGCCCTGGGGCGACTGGCCCTGAGTCTGAGGCGCCGGCAAAAAATCCAGGTGGTGGGCCTGACCGGATCCAACGGCAAAACCACCACCAAGGAAATGCTGGCCGCCATTCTGTCGCTGAAGGATCCCCATCTTCTGGCCACCGAGGGTAATTTCAATAACGAAGTCGGCCTTCCGCTCACGATTTTTCGACTGTCCCCGGCCACCCGCGCGGCGGTTTTGGAGATGGGCATGAACCATTTCGGGGAAATCGCCCGGCTGACGGCCATCGCCGAGCCGGATGTCGGCCTGATCACCTCGGTGGGCGCGGCCCACCTGGAGTTCTTTGGTTCGGTCAGCCAGGTGGCCAAGGCCAAGGGGGAACTGTATGCCGGGCTCCCGCCTTCGGCCGTGGCCGTGGTCGACGCCGACGAGCCGCTCCTGGTGCGGGAAGCCAAGCGTTTCGGCGGCAACAAGTTCTATTTCGGCCAAGGGCCCGAGGCCCAGGTGCGGCTGAGCCGGGTGGCGAGCCGGGACCTGGCCGGCCAGGACCTGACCCTCAAAGGGCCCGGCGCGGAACGCGGCCGCCGGATCCGCCTGAAACT
The DNA here is from genome assembly GCA_031556115.1 of Candidatus Adiutricaceae bacterium. Taxonomy (GTDB): domain Bacteria; phylum Desulfobacterota; class Desulfarculia; order Adiutricales; family Adiutricaceae; genus Adiutrix. The sequence goes on along the minus strand of JAVBTP010000113.1, from coordinate 9,234 downwards.
TTTGGGGCCGCACAACGCCCACAACGCCTTGGCGGCGGCCGCCGCCGCTCTGGCCGCCGGAGCCGATTGGGATCAGATCGTTCAGGGCCTGGAGGCCGTGGAGCGCTTTGCCGGCCGCCTGTCGCCCTTCAAGACCGCCTCCGGCCTGTGGGTGCTGGATGACAGTTACAATGCCAATCCCACTTCCGTGGCGGCCGGGCTCCGGGTGTTGGGAGCGCTCCGGACCCGGGGGCCGAAGGGGGCTATTCTGGGCGACATGAGGGAGTTGGGCCGGGGTGGGCCGGCTCTGCACCGGAACATCGGCCGTTTGGCCGCTGAGTTGAAACTCGACTTTTTGGCGGTGGTGGGCGATCTGTCCCGCGGAACCGGCCGGGCGGCCCGGCGGGCCGGTCTGGCCAAGTCGGCCGTGGTTGAATTCGACGCTCCCGAGGAGGCCGCCAGGTGGGTGGCGGAAACCAAGGGGCGGGGGAGCGCGGTGTTGGTCAAGGGCTCTCTCAGCACCGGCCTGAAACGGGCGGTGGAAGTTTTGCGAAACGTTCGAGGCGATCGATGACCGGACGAATTTTGAACGAAGGGACCGTTGGATAAATGCTCTATCATCTCTTTTCCTCGCTGACGGACGAGGTGACATTTTTCAACATCTTCAAGTATCTGACCTTCAGAAGCGTTCTGGCGGCCTTTACCGCCATGGTCATCTGGTTTGCCGCGGGTTCGAAGTTCATCGCCCTGATCAAGAATTACCAGATCCGGCAGTACATCCGGGAGGAGGGCCCCAAGAGCCATCAGGCCAAAAGCGGCACCCCGACCATGGGCGGGGTCCTGATCATGGGGGCGTTTTTGGCCGCCACTTTATTGTGGGTGGATCTGCGTCAATCCTCGGTCTGGCTGATCATCATCTGCGCCGCCCTCTTCGCGGCCATCGGCTTTCACGATGATTTTTTGAAAATCAAGCGGAAGCACAACCAGGGCCTGACCGCCCGGCAGAAGCTCTGCGGGCAGTTCCTCATCGGTGCGGCCGCCGGCTGGTTTTTGTACCAGTCCCCGGATTTCGACACGGTTCTGTACGTCCCGGTCTTCAAAGAGGCCAATTTCGATCTGGGGATTTTTTACATCCCCTTCGCCGCCCTGGTCATCTGCGGGGCTTCCAACGCGGTGAACCTCACCGACGGGCTCGATGGCCTGGCCGCCGGCCCCACGGTCATCGCCGCTCTGACCTACATGGTTTTTATCTATTGCGCCGGCAACGCCCGTTTCGCCCAGTACCTGGGCATACCGTTCGTCCCCGAGGCGGCCGAAGTGACGGTGCTTTTGGCCGGGGTGGTGGGGGCGGCCGTGGGCTTTCTCTGGTACAACACCTATCCGGCTCAGATTTTCATGGGGGATGTGGGTTCCCTCTCTTTGGGCGCCATTTTGGGGCTGGCCGCCCTGATCGCCAAACAGGAACTGATCCTCATTGTGGTGGGGGGGCTGTTCGTCATGGAGGCGTTGTCGGTGATCATCCAGGTGGCCTATTTCAAGATCACCGGCGGCCGGAGGGTTTTCCGCATGGCGCCGCTGCATCATCATTTCGAATTGAAAGGCTGGCCCGAACCCAAGGTCATCGTCCGCTTCTGGCTCATCGCCGTCATTTTGGCCATGATCGGTTTGTCGACCTTGAAATTACGCTAAAGCGAGGTTTTAAAATTTCCAAGTCCGGTTCCTTTTGAAGTCGGGAACCGGCCCGGTGAAAAAAGAGGCCGCCTTCGATTTTTCAATGGCTGGAAGGCGGACGAATTTTTCCATCGCGACAATGTGGTTGAAACGACATGGTTTCGAAGGGAGGGAACCAGTGAATGAGAAAAAATTTGGAAAATGTCTGGTGGTCGGGGCCGGGATATCCGGTCAATGGGCCGCTGAACTGTTATTGGAACACGGAGCCGAGGTCACGATCTGCGACCAGAAGTCCGGGGACGAATTGTCCTCCGCCGTGGACCGCTTCAAAGGCCGCAAGGTGAAATGGGTTCTGGGCGGTAAGGTGGCCCCGGCTTTCAAGGGCGCCGAACTGGTGGTCCTGAGTCCCGGCGTGCCCTGGACTTTTCCGGGTCTGGCGGAAGCCGCCAAAAAAATACCGGTCACCGGTGAAATGGAGCTCGCCGCGTCCATGACCCGGGTGCCCATTGTGGCCATTACCGGCTCTAATGGCAAAACCACCACCACCGGGCTTCTGGGCCACATCTGCCGCAAAAGCCGCCTGCCGGTTTTTGTCGGCGGTAATATCGGCGAACCCTTGAGCCAGTTCGTCTTGAGCGGCCAGAAGGCCAAGGCCGCCGTCGTGGAACTCTCCAGCTACCAGTTGGAGACGGTCAGCGTTTTCCACGCCGCCGCCGCCGCCATCCTCAATATTTCCCCCGATCACCTGGACCGCTATGCGGATATGGCCGAATATTTCCGGGCCAAGACCAATATTTTCATCAACCAGACTCCCCGCGACCTGGCCGTGATCAATGAAGACGACGTTCTTTTGAAACACAAGGTCACCGTGGCCCGGCGCTTTGGCTTTTCCCGCAAGCGGCGGCAAAAGTTCGGGGCCTGGATTCACCATGATGAAATCATCGTGGCCGACGCCGGCCGGGAAGTGGGCGGCCGGGCCTGGGGCGATTTCAAACTCGAGGGTGTGCACAATCAGGAAAACGTCATGGCCGCCGTGGGGCTGGCCCTGAAGCTCGGCCTGCCGCCCCAGCGGGCCCTGGACGCGGCCGTTGAGTTCATCCCCCAGAAGCACCGCCTGGAACTGGTGGGCGAGTATGACGAAGTCAAATACTATGATGATTCCAAAGGCACCAACGTGGGCGCGGTGGCCATGGCCCTGGCCAGCTTCAAACCCCCGGTGGTGCTCATTGCCGGCGGCCAGGGCAAGGGCCAGGATTTCCGCCTTCTGTACAAACAGGTGCGGAACAAGGTCAAGCAACTGGTCCTGATCGGCGAGGACCGCGACAAGATCGGGTCGGCCCTGGCCGGGGCCGCGCCCATCAGCGTGGCCGATTCCATGGCCGAGGCCGTCCGGCAGGCCAGGGCCGCCGCCCCCAAGGGGTCGGTGGTGCTGCTGTCCCCGGCCTGCGCCAGCTTTGACATGTTTCGCGACTACAAGCATCGCGGCGAAATGTTCGCCCGGGAAGTGAAACGGCAGAATCGCGCCCATTGAGGGCGGGCCTGACCGGCCAGCCTCGTCACGGCGGCCGCCGCCGCTTGCGGAGAAACAATGAAGGAAAATCGATTCGTCCCCGTCGACGCGCTCCTCCTGGTTCTGATCCTGGCCCTCTCCGGCCTGGGGCTGGTGATGCTTTTGTCGTCCAGCTCCATCATGGCTGAACAGCGTTTCGGGGACGAATACTTTTTCTTCCAGCCGCAGGTCCGCAACATGGTGATCGGCCTGGTTTTGATGCTGGGTTTATCCCGGGTGCCCTACCAGTTTTGGCTGAAAATGGCCTACCCGGTGCTGCTGCTCACATTGGGCGGATTGGTGCTGGTGCTGCTCCCGGGCATCGGCCACGAGGTCGGCGGCGCCCACCGCTGGATCCGCTTGCCCGGCTTTTCCTTCCAGCCGTCGGAAGCGGCCAAGCTGGCCATGGTCATTTACCTGACCTACTCCCTGAGCCGCAAAGGTGAACGGACCGGCAGCTTCGCCTACGGGTTCCTGCCTCATCTGATCGTCTTGGGGCTGACCGTGGGTTTGATTCTTCTGGAGCCCGACTTGGGCACGGCCATCTGCGTGGTGGTCATCGCCTTCACCATGATGTTCGTGGCCGGCACCAAAATCTGGCACATGGCGGTTTTGGGTCTGGCCGCCGCGCCCTTGATGTATTACCAGATCGTCAACTATACCTTCAGGCTCAAGCGTATCGCCGCCTTTTTGAATCCCTGGGAGGATCCCATGGATTCCGGCTACCACATCATCCACTCCTTCTACGCCTTCGCCTCCGGCGGCCTCTGGGGGCAGGGGCCGGGGGCCGGGCAGCAAAAACTCTTCTTCCTGCCCGAGCCGCACACCGACTTCATTTTTTCGGTGATGGCCGAGGAACTGGGTCTGGCCGGGGTGGTGATGGTCGGGATTCTGTTTCTGTGGCTGGTGGTTCGGGGCCTTTCCATCGCCCGCGCGGCCCGCGACTATTGCGGGGTGTATCTGGCGTTGGGCTGCACCATGATGGTGGGCATGCCCGCTTTCTTCAACATGTGCGTGGTGACCGCGCTGGTGCCCACCAAGGGGTTGCCGCTGCCGTTCTTCAGCTATGGCGGCACCAACCTCCTGGTCACGTTCGCGGCCATGGGGTTGCTGATGAACGTGGCCGGCCAGAGCCGGCTCGAAAAAACGCGGCCCGCGCGCCAGACGGTGGGCGCGCCTAAAGACCGGGCCACCATGGTCAGGGAAGCGGTGGCCAGGATGAAGGCCGCCCGGGTGTCGTGAGATGATATCGGCTCCACGTTTACTCATCGCCGCCGGCGGCACCGGCGGGCACCTTTGGCCGGCGCTTTCCCTGGCGCGGGCGGTGCGGCGAATGGCCCCGGGGGCCGACTTCCTCTTCGTCGGCACCGGGCGGCCGGTGGAGGCCAAGATCATCGACCCCGCCGGTTTTCGGCGGGAAGTGCTGGAATCCAGCGGTTTCAAGGGGCGGGGCGGGGTCGCCCAGGCTCGGGCGCTGTGGCAGTGCCTGGCCGGGACCCGCCGGGCCCTGGGCCTGATTCGCGAATTTCGGCCCCACCTCTGTTTCGGGGCCGGCGGCTACGTCACCGTGCCGGTGGGCCTGGCCGCCAAACTGGCGGGGATCCCCCTGGTCATTCACGAGCAGAATTCCCGGCCGGGTTTGAGTAATCGGGTTCTGGGCCGATTGGCCCAAAAGATTCTGGTGGGGTTCGAAGAGGCCCAGGCCTCTTTCCCCGCCGGCAAGACGGTTTACACCGGTAACCCCGTGCGGCCCGAAATCGCCGCCCTCCATGAGGTGGCGCGCGATTTCCAGCCCCCCCTGACCATATTGGTCACCGGGGGCAGCCAGGGCGCGGCGGGATTGAATCGGGTGGCGGCTCCGGCCTTGGCCGGGCTGCACCGACAAGGGCAGCGCCTGGCGGTTGTGCACCAGGCCGGGACGGCCGATCTCCAATGGGTTCGGTCCGTCTATGAGGAGGCCATGGTCAATGCCCGAGTGGAAGAATTCTTCCCGAACATGGCCGACCTCTACGGCCGCGTCGATCTGGTGATCGCCCGGGCCGGGGCTATCACTCTCGCGGAATTGACCGCGGCCAGGCTGCCCTCAATTTTAGTGCCGCTGCCGACGGCGGCCGATGACCATCAGACGGTCAACGCCCGGGCGCTGGCCGAGGCCGGAGCCGCTCTGGTTTTTCCGGAGCGGACCTTGACCGCCGAGGTTCTGGCCGCCGCGGTGGCCGACCTGGCCGGTGATGCGGCTAAACTTACGGCCATGAGCCGGGCGGCCGGCGAGAAAGCCGCCCTGGGCGCGGACGATCATTTGGCCAGGATCTGTCTGGAATTGCTGGAAAAATCAATCTGAAAAAATCCCGTTGATTTTTTCGGTATTTAAGGTAAAGATGACCCCGGAACGGGCTGCGGCCGTTCCAAGGCGGGTTGGGGCCTCCAGGCCGCCTGGAAACGAGAACGGATGTATAGAAAGAGAAGACATATTCACTTCGTGGGCATCGGCGGCATCGGCATGAGCGGCATCGCCGAGGTCCTGTTGAACCTTGGCCACCGGGTCAGCGGCTCGGATCTCAAGGCCAGTGACCTGACCCGCCGCCTGGCCTCCCTGGGCGCGGAAGTGACCATTGGCCACTCGGGCCTGAACGTGCGGGACGCGGAAGTGGTGGTCATTTCCTCGGCCGTTTCCGAAGAGAACCCTGAAGTGATGGCCGCCCGCCGCGAATTCATCCCCGTTATCCCCCGGGCCGAAATGCTGGCGGAACTGATGCGCCTCAAATCCTCGGTGGCCGTGGCCGGCAGCCACGGCAAGACCACCACCACGTCTCTGGTGGGCACCATGCTGACCCGGGCCGGGCTGGACCCCACCCTGGTCATCGGCGGCAAGCTCAATCACCTGGGGGTCAACGCCCGGCTGGGGCAGGGTGATTACATGGTGGCCGAGGCCGACGAGTCGGACGGGTCGTTTCTTCTCTTGAACCCCACGGTGGCCGTGGTCACCAATATCGACCTCGAGCATCTCAATTACTATACCGGCGGGCTGGAGCACCTGAAAAACGACTTTTTGGCCTTTGTCAACAAAGTGCCCTTTTACGGCTTTGCCGTGCTGTGCCTTGACGACCCCCATGTCCAGAGCATTTTGCCCAAAGTCAAAAAACGCCATGTGACCTATGGGCTGTCGGCCCAGGCCGAGGTCGCGGCGAAAAACCTCCAGTGCGGCCCGTGGGGCTACTCCTTCGATCTGTACCGTCTGGAGCGGGATCTGGGCCGGGTCACGGTGAATATCCCCGGCCGGCACAATGTGTTGAACGCCCTGGCCGCCGCCGCCGTGGGCCTGGAGATGGGCCTGGAACCGAGCGTGGTCATCGGCGGCCTGGGCGAGATGAAGGGCGTGGGCCGCCGTTTCGAGAAAAAAGGCGAGGCGGCGGGAGTCACGGTGATCGATGACTATGGCCACCACCCCACGGAAATCAAAGCCACCCTGTCGGCCCTGACCGACTGCTACGCCCGTCGGCGGCGGGTGGTGGTTTTTCAGCCCCACCGCTACACCCGGACCCAAAGCCTCTTTGAGGAATTCCTCTCGGCCTTCAACCAGGCCGACCGGCTGGTCATCACCGAGATTTATCCGGCCGGCGAAAAGCCCATCCCCGGGGTCACCGGCCGGGGCCTGGCCGAGGCCATCCGCAGTCACGGGCACCGGGACGTGGCTTTTCATGAGGATCTCGGCTCCCTGGCTGAAACCCTGGTCGATTCCCTGAGTTTCGGCGATGTCCTGATGACCATGGGCGCGGGCAATGTCCATACCGTCGGCGAGGAAGCGGTCAAGTTGTTGAACCGGGCCGAATCAACCCCGTCTCCGGCCTTCGGCGGTTTCGGCCCGGAAGGGGAAGCCCGGTGATGGACCGCAGGCCCTGGGAGGCCCTGGCCCGCGTCTGGGGCGGGCGTCTGACCTTTGACGCGCCTTTGCGGGCTCTGACCACCTTGGGGGTGGGGGGGCCGGCCGCGATCCTGGCCCGGCCCGAGACGGCCGAGGAAGTGGCCGCCGCTCTGGATCTCGCCCGGCGGGAGAACCTGCCTTTCTTCATTCTGGGCGGGGGCTCCAACGTCCTGTTCGCCGACGAAGGTTTTCAGGGGCTGGTCATCAAATTGGGCGAGGCTTTCGAGGCTGTGGAACGTTCGGGGGCGGCCGGACTGGTCGTCGGGGCGGCCGCGGCCTCGGTGCGGGCCCTGAACGCCTCGGCCGATTGGGGCCTGGCCGGCCTGGAAGGCCTGGCCGGCATCCCGGGCACCGTCGGGGGCGCCGTATTCATGAACGCCGGCGGCTCCGGCCGCGAGGTGGGGCCGGCCGTCGAGCGGGTCTTCTTTCTGGACGGGCCAGGCCGCCTCTCCAGCCTGGGCCGGAGCGAACTGGCCTTTGAGTATCGCCGCTTGTCCGGTTTGCCCCGAGGCGCGGTCATCCTCAACGTCGAATTCGCCCTGACCCCGGACCGGCCCGAGGCGATTCGGGCCCGGGTGCGAACCGCTCAGGAGCGCCGGGCCCAGACCCAGCCCAAGGGGCTGCGCTCGGCGGGCAGCGTTTTTAAGAACCCCCCGGGCCTTTCGGCCGGCCGGCTTATCGACCAGTGCGGACTGAAAGGCCTGACCGTGGGCGGGGCCCGGGTCAGCGAGGTCCACGCCAACTTCATCGTCAATCCGGGCCGGGCCGAAAGCCGGGACATCCGGGGGTTGATGGATACCATCGTGGCCGCGGTGGCCGCTCGGCACGGCCTGACCCTGGAGCCGGAAATCAAGGTCGTCGGTCCGGCCGGCGAGGTGAGCGGCCATGCGGAAAACTGAACGTCAGCCCCGGGGCCGGGCCCCCCAGCCCTTCGGCCCCCGTTTCGCCCGGGACCGCCGGACGGTGTCCCGCAAGCCGCCCAGGCCGGCGAAGGCGCCCAAGGCGCCGGGCGCCCCTTCGGTCTGGGCGCAGATCGGCAAACTGGGCCTGCGCTGTTTCGGCCGGGGGCTGCGGATGGCCCTGATCACGCTGGCCGTGGCCGCTTCGCTGGTGGTGGTGAGCGGCCTGCTGGTGGCCGGGTATCTGTATGTTTCCAAGTCCGATTACTTTTCGGTCAAACGGGTGACCATTTCAGGCATCAGCCAGATCACCCGCGAGGAAGTGCTGGCCGTCACCGGGCTGGACCGTCCGGTCAATATCCTGACTTTCGACCCGGACCAGGCCGGCCGGGACCTCTCGACCCTGGCCTGGCTGGCTGAAGTCAAGGTTTCGCGCAAAATGCCCGATGCCGTGTCCATCGAGATCATCGAGCACCGGCCCAAGCTTCTGGTCAGTCTGGGGCGGCTGTATTACCTCAACGACCGGGGCGAGCCCTTCAAGGAACTGGGGCCCGGGGAAAACCCCAGGCTGCCCATTGTCAGCGGCTTCGGCGAGGACGACCTCCTGAGCCCCGGCCCGGCGGTCAAGGCGGCCATGGCCGAAGTCTTCTGGCTGGTGGAAACCCTCTCCCAGCGCAACGACGAGTTCAGTTTGGACAACATTTCGGAGATCAATTACGACCTGGTGCGGGGTCTGACCGTATATACCAAAAACAAGGGGCTGGAAGTCAAGGTCGGCTTCGGGGCCTATGAGGAAAAATTTCGCCGCCTGGGCCGGGTCCTGGCCCACCTCAAGGTGCGCGGCAAATATGACGGGCTGGCGTATTTGAATCTGGAAGCCAGCCCCCGGGTCACGGTGCGCTACCACGAGTCGTCCGCCGCCCCGGCCAACAAGGGATGAATGAGGCTCCCCGGGAACGATCCCGGGAGCCGGAAAGCAAGTGGAGGGGTTCATGGCGCAAGGTAATTTGATTTTCGGACTCGATATCGGGACCACCAAAATCTGCTGCGTGGTGGGAGAGCCGAACGACGAGGGCGGCATCGACATCGTCGGCATCGGCAGCCACCCGTCCCAGGGGTTGCGCAAAGGCGCGGTGGTCAACATCGAACGCACGGTGGAATCCATCAAGAGGGCGGTGGAGGAGGCCGAACTGATGGCCGGCTGCGAGATCACC
>JAVBTP010000076.1:0-4103 GCA_031556115.1 Candidatus Adiutricaceae bacterium | reverse complement strand
TGGAAATGAGCACTTCCCCCAACACGCTCAAGGTCATGCGGAAAAAGCCGCCAAAGGCCTCGGCCCCGCCCTTGACCCCCACCAGGATCAGCGACAGAATCTTGGGCAGGAACAGCAGGCCCGCCGTGCCGCTCAACAGGGCCAGGGCCCAGGTGGGAAAGTATTCGGGCCAGTCGGGAAAGAGGCTGGGCCCTTCGGGGAAGTAGACCGGGGTGATGAACAGGTCGGCCATGGCCTGGACGGAACTGGCCACCAGAAAGAAAAACCACAGAAGCGCCGAACCGTAGGACATGATGCCGTTGATGAACAGAGCCCGGTGGGTGGGGAAAAAGCCGCGGGTGAAGATTAATCGGCTGTGCTGGAGGTTGCCCTGGCACCAGCGGCGGTCACGCACCAGTTCGTCCACCAGGCTGGGCGGGCTCTGTTCATACGACCCGCCGAATTCGTATCCCAGCCAGACCCCATAGCCGGCCCGGCGCATCAGGGCCGACTCCATGAAGTCATGGCTCAGGATTTCCCCGCCCAAGGGGGCCCGGCCGGGGAGCTTGGGCAACGGGCAGGGGCGCATGAAGGGTTCGACCCGGATGATGGCGTTGTGCCCCCAGTACTGCGCCTCCCCCAACTGCCAGTAATGCATGCCGGCCGCGAAGATGGGGCCGTAGAGATGGTTGGCGAACTGCTGCACCCGGGCCAGGAGCGAGCGGCTGAAAATGGCCTTGGGGGGCGTCTGCAGGATGCCGACCTCCGGATGGGCCTCCATGGTCTGGACCATGCGGGCCAGGGTTTCCCCGGCCATGAGGCTGTCGGCGTCAAAGACGATCATGTATCGGTAGTTGGCGCCCCAGCGGCGGCAGAAGTCGGCTATATTGCCGCTTTTGCGTTTCATGTTGAACTTGCGGTGGCGGTAAAAGAGGCGGCCAAAGGCTTTTTCCTGACGGGCCAGGCCATGCCAGGCCTCCTCTTCCGCCACCCAGCGGTCGGGGTTGGTGGAGTCGCTCAAAATGAAGACGTCGAACTGGCGGTCCAGATTTTTCTGTTTGAGGGATTGGAGGGTGGTCCGGATGCCTTCGGCCACTTTGCGCGAATCCTCGTTATAGACCGGGAACAAGAGGGCGGTGCGGAAACCGTCGGGATGGCCGGGTCGGTCGGGTGTGCCCCGGGTCACGGCAAACCGGTCATAGCGCCGCAGCATGACCATCAGACCCACGGCCGAGCTCCAAAAACCCACCGAGATCCAGCTGAACAGGACGGCGAAGAGGGCGGTGATGATGAGGTTCAGCGTCAGGCCGCCGCGGACCGGCAGAAGGGAAAACATGACCGAGGCCGCCAGAAGCGAAGGCACGGTCACCAGCAAAAGGAGTATGAGGCGACGGCGTCCGCCGGCCCGCCCCCAGATGTTGTGCACTATGTTATCCGTCACCGACATGGTTTTGCCTTGGGCCTGTTTCGCTGGAGCGCTTTTCAATTTACATGAAGGGAGGCGAAAACCGCCCGGAGAACGCGGGCGGGGCCGAGATTTACGTCCGGCGTCGCCGGAGGCGGCCAATCAGGGAAAGATCCATTTCCTCGGCGACCATGGGGCGCCGGTTCAGGGGCGGGGTGGAGGAAAAGCCTGAGCCGCCGTCCCCCCGGCCTTCCGGGTCAAGCCCTTTTTCGCGCAGGAGATTTCGGACCTCGGCCATAGCCGCTTTGAAGTCCGGGCTGGGGCCCGCCGCCTTACTGGCCCGGCGCAGGGCTTCCCGGGCCAGCTCCAAACTGGGGACGGGATCAAGCCCCAGGCCGAGGATATAGGAAAGCGCCCGTTCGTCGGTGCGGGCGCTTCCCGCTTCAACGGCCTGTCTGAGATGGTCAAGGTATGCGGCGGTCATGATTGCCGGTCCGTTTCGTTGGAGCGTTTTTCAAGGTCAAAGGCCCATGGCCTTGATTGAAGAACGCCCGGATGTTCTGGCGCTTGCGTAATGCGCGGTGGCCGTTGCACGGTAAAACGCTCTAATACGCCAGATCGTAAATCCAGTTTTCGGTCAGGGAATCGGGCAGGTTTTCGCCCTTCTTCAGGAGCGCGCGGAAGCGCAGAGTCCGCTGCTCGCCCCGGGCGGATATCAGGCTCTGCACCACCCCGTTCTCCTGCGGCACCTGCACTTTGAACGTCAGGCGCCATCCCCCGGTGACCGGGTTCTTGATGAGCCGCTTGTCCAGGGCGGGGTATTCCGTACCGCTTTCCACCTCGCTGGTCAGGCCCATATTGGCGGGAATGGCGTTCAGTTCCTCGCTCTCGAAGTCGATCAGGAACTGGGCGCTCTCCCCTTTCGGCGACCGGGCCATGCGGGTGGCCACGGCCCGTCCCAATTGGTGGGGAATGACCCCGGGGGCCATCCAATACAGCCGATAGGCGAACGTGAACGCCTCCGGGTCGACGCCTTCAGGGGCGGCCGGCTTGGGCGGCGAATCCGGCACCCAAAAGGCCAGGATATTGTCATGGATGTCCTGAGTGGAGGGAATCTCGATCAACTCCACCCGGCCCTCGCCCCAGTCGCCGAGGGGTTCGATCCACAGCGAGGGCCGGCGGTCGAAGCGGGCCGCGATATCCTGATAGTGGTCAAATTTGTCGTCCTGCTGCATCAGGCCGAAACCCCGGGGGTTGTTCAGGCCGAAACCGTTCACTTCCAAACGCTCGGGGTTGGACAGCGGCCGCCTGGTCCAGTTGTTCAGCCCGGCGGTGTATAACAGCACATCCGAGCCGTGCACTTCCGGACGGTAGTCGAAACGTGACCCGTTCTCTTTTTCCGAATACAGATACATGCTGCTGGCCGGGGCCAGGCCGATTTTTTTGGGCCAGGCCGCGCCGGCACGCGGGTACAGGCGGGCCGAAACATCCATCACCGTCGAGAGTCCCGGCTTGACCACGAAGCAATAGGCGCCCGTCAGGCTGGGCGCGTCCAACAGGGCGTAAATGGTCAGTTGGGTGGCGCCCGGCTCCGGCCGGACCAGCCAGAACTGGCGGAAATAGGGGAATTCCTCTCCCTCGGGGGTGGCCGGATTCAAGATCAGGCCGCGGGCGGTGAGGCCGTAGCCGCTGTGCCGGGCCACGGCCCGAAAATGGGTGGCCCCGAGAAAGGAGGCCACCTCGTCTTTACGATTCCCCTCGTCGAAGGGGAAATGGAGCCGAAAACCGGCGAAACTCAAGCCGGCCTGACGGGCCTTTTCCGCCAATTCGGCGTTGGGGTAGTTGAACTGGCCGGGGTCGAAGAGCAGCGGCCGGCTGCGCCCGTCCTCCACCACGTTGAGGTGGACGACGTTGTTATAGATAAAGCCGGGGTGGAAAAAGCTGACTTGGAAGGGCAGGTTCCGGTCGCGCCATAGCCGGCGGTCGTCTTTGAAAGACAGGCTGTTCCAGTCGGCCTCGGAAATGCCCTGTAAAAAATCGGCGGACGGGCTGCGGGGGCTGGTGAAAGGCGCGGCCGCCCGCTGGCGGGCCAACCGCGCCACCTGTTCCAGGTCGAAGGGGCTTTCGGCGGCCGTGGCGGGGGGCGTGGCCGCGTTTTCAGAAGAGGGCTCAGTCCCGCCCGGGGCGGACGGGCCCTGGCCGGCCTCATCCGGGCCGGCCTGATCCGGGGCTTGGCCGGCTGGGGGTTGTTCGGCGGGCGTCTGCCCGGCCGGGGCTTGTTCGGCGGGCGCGGCCCCGCTGGTCGCCGGTTCCTCCTGAGCCAAGGCGGGGCCGGGCCCCCAGGCGGGGATCGGGCTCCAAAGCGGAGACACAAAAAGCACCATAAAGAGCGATCGAAGAATTAGTGTCATATTACCCATAACTTGATATCAGATGGCGGTATGCCTCCCCACGCGGGAGAGCAATGGCGTAGTATATCTAAAGTCGTAGGCCTTGGCAACCGTTGTTCTCGCCAGGCGAGAGCGGGATGGGCGGCGGGAAAAATTGTTGGGCTGGAGCGCCGCCGGCCGGAGGCGCGGACTTGGGAGAGTGTTGAAAACAGACCGGGGACGGCCGATCAGTCGATGGCTTCCGGCTCCAATTTGGCCAAAATGGAAGCCACCAGGGCGGCATAGCGGGGATCGTCCCGACGGCGGGGCCGGCCGAACGGGACCAAGAG
>JAVBTP010000025.1:0-5641 GCA_031556115.1 Candidatus Adiutricaceae bacterium | reverse complement strand
GGTGCACATGCGTTTCTCACCGGCGTCACCCACCGCGCTCATGAGCCCGGCCCGGGACAGGTAGTGGAGACCGTCGGCAGCCAAAAATTGCCGGATCTCCTCGACACTCTTCACCGACGCGATCAGTTCGCTCCGGACGGCGGTGTCGATGCCGTAATAGCAGGGATGGGTGATGGGGGGCGAGGAAATGCAAAAGTGCACCTCCCTGGCCCCGGCCCGGCGGATCATGGAGACCAGGGCGGCGCTGGTGGTGCCGCGCACCAGGGAGTCATCCACCAGAATCACCCTCTTGCCCTCCAGGTTGGCCCGGATGGGGTTGAGCTTCATCTCCACCGTGGCCTTACGCGTGGACTGTTCGGGCAGGATGAAGGTGCGGCCCACATAACGGTTCTTGATCAGCCCCTCCACATACGGCAGGCCGCTTTCAGCGGCAAAGCCCAGGGCCGCGGCAATGCCCGTGTCGGGCACCGGGGTGACGATGTCGGCCCGGCCCGTGAATTCGCGGGCCAACTGCCGGCCCATGTCGTGGCGGGCCCGCCAGACCGACAGGCCGTCAAAGACGCTGTCGGGCCGGGCGAAATAGATGTATTCGAAAACGCACAGAGCCTGCCGGGGCCGGGAGTCGATACGCCGGGAACGGAGCCCGCCCCGGTCAATGACGATCATTTCCCCGGGCTCGATATCGCGGATGAATTCCGCGCCCACCGCGTCCAGGGCGCAGGTTTCCGAAACCGCCAGGTAACCGCCGGAGGCGGTGCGCCCCAGGCACAGGGGCCGGAAGCCGTAAGGGTCGCGGGCGGCGATCAACTGGCCGCCGGTCATGATGATCAGGCTATAGGCCCCTTCCACCTGCTTGAGGCTGGCGGCCACTTTTTCTTCCACCGACGGGGCCTGGGAACAGGCGATAAGGTTCAGAATGGCCTCGGTGTCGGTGCTGGTCTGAAAGACGCAGCCGCTCCCCTCCAGGCTTTGGCGAATAGACCGGGCATTGGTCAGGCTGCCGTTGTGGGCCAGGAAGATGAAGCCGCCGGCGAAGGAGGCGAAAATGGGTTGGATGTTGGCGAAATGGCTGGCCCCGAAAGTGGAGTAGCGCACGTGGCCGATGGCCGCGTGGCCGTCCAGCGTGGGCCGGCGGTCCTTGAAGGCCTCCCGCATCAGGCCCATGCCCTTTTCCAGATCGATATGAAGGCCGTCGGTCACGGCCAGGCCGGCGCTCTCCTGTCCCCGGTGTTGGAGGGCGAAGAGGGAGAGATAGGCCAGATTGACCACCGCCTCCCCCGGCGCCCAGACGCCGACAATGCCGCATTCCTCCCGCCAGCCGGAGGCGGGTTCCACATGATTCGAAAAATTAAGATCTTGCTTCATATTCATCACTGTTTCGCCAGACGCCTCGGTCAGGTGGTCAGTTGGACCATTTCGGCCAACCGGTCATAATACAGGGTGGACAGTTCCTTCAACGACAGGGCCACGCGGCGGCCGTTCAACATGATCTCCACGGCGTCGCCGCCCACCGCCCCTAAAACCGTGGCCGGCAGGCCATGCTCCCTGGCCGCGGCCAGCACCTCCGCCCGCTTTTCCGGAGTGACGGAAACCACCACCCGTGATTGGCTTTCGCCGAACAGGGCGGCCACGAGGGAGGTCCCGGCCGTCCCTTCCAGCCGGCAGCCCAGAGAGCCGGCCAGGGCGGATTCGGCCAGGGTCACGGCCAGGCCGCCTTCGGAGCAGTCATGGGCCGAACGGAGTAAGCCGCGGCCGGCGGCGGCCACCAGAAAGTCGTTGAGCCGCCGGGCCAGGGCCAGGTCGATCTCCGGCACTTGGCCTTCGTCCCGCCCGGTCAGGAGGAAGTGGGCTTCGCTGCCCCCCAGTTCCTCTTTGGTCTCGCCGATGAGGATGACCAGGTCGCCGGCCTGTTTGAAACCGGAGGTGACCATACGGTCCAAGTCATCCAGGAGGCCCACCAGGCCGATGGTGGGGGTGGGGGGAATGGCCCGGCCGTTGTATTCGTTGTAAAAGCTGACGTTGCCGCCGGTGACCGGCGTGTCCAAAGCCCGGGCGGCCTCGGCCAGGCCGTCGGTGGCCTGGATGAACTGCCAATAGATTTCAGGGTTCTCGGGGTTGCCGAAATTGAGGCAATTGGTCAGGGCCAGGGGCCGGGCCCCGGTGCAGGCCACGTTGCGGGCCGGTTCGGCCACGGCGATGGCCCCGCCGCGACGGGGGTCGAGATACACATAGCGGCTGTTGCAGTCGCTGGTCAAAGCTATTCCTTTTTTATCGCCCGGCAGGCGCAGCACAGCCGCGTCGCCGCCCGGCCGCAACACGGTGTTGAGGCCCACCATGTGGTCGTACTGTTCGTAAATCCAGCGCCGCGAACAGATGTTGGGGGAGGCCATGAGCTTTTTCCACAGCCCTTCGAGGTCGGCGTGGTCACGCGTGGCGGAGAGATCGGCTTTTTGTTTTTCCTGAAAGTAGGCCGGCTCCGCCCAGGGACGGATATTCACCGGGGCCTGATCGGTCAGGAGACCGGCCGGTACCGAGGCCAGCACTTCGGTTCCCCGCCGCACCGTGAAATGCCCGTCGCCGGTCACCTCGCCGATGGCCGCGGCGGTGAGGTCCCACTTGGCAAAGATCTTTTCCACGGCCGGCACCTTGGCCGGATCCACCACCAGGAGCATCCTCTCCTGTGACTCGGAGAGCATGATCTCCCAAGGCTTGAGGCCTTCCTCCCGCAGGGGGACCTTTTCGATGTCGATGTAGAGGCCGTTGCCGGCCCGGCCGGCCATTTCCGAGCCCGAGGAGGTCAGCCCGGCCGCCCCCAGATCCTGAAGACCGATGACCAGATCCTGGTCCAGAATCTCCAGGGTGGCCTCCAGAAGCAGCTTTTCCATAAAGGGATCACCCACCTGGACGTTGGGCCGCTTGTCCGGATCGCCGTCGCTCAGTTCCTCGGAGGCGAAACTGGCCCCCTTGATGCCGTCGCGGCCGGTGCGGGCGCCCACCACCATGACGATGTTCCCCACCCCGGTGGCCGAACCCTTGAAGATTTTATCCGCATCCACCAGGCCCACGCACATGGCGTTGACCAAGGGGTTCCCCTGATAGTCGGGGTGGAAATACACGTCACCCGCCACGGTGGGAATGCCCATGCAGTTGCCATAGCCGGCGATGCCCGCCACCACCCCGCTGAGGAGGTGGCGGGTGCGGTTGCTGTCCAGGCTTCCGAAGCGGAGGCTGTTGAGGGAGGCGACGGGCCGGGCGCCCATGGCAAAGATGTCGCGAATGATGCCCCCCACCCCGGTGGCCGCGCCCTGATAGGGTTCGATGGCCGAGGGGTGATTATGGCTCTCCATCTTGAAGGCGACCCCCAAGCCGTCGCCCACGGCCACCACGCCGGCGTTTTCACCGGGGCCCTGAAGCACCTGGGGGCCTTGGGTGGGCAGCTTTTTCAACTGGGCCCGGGAGTTTTTATAGCTGCAATGCTCCGACCACATCACCCCGAAGAGCGATAACTCCTCGTAGTTGGGTTCGCGCTTCATCAGCTTGACGATCAGTTCATATTCCTCCCTGGTCAGGCCGTGCTCCCTCCAGGGATTTTCCGCGCTCATAACGAGACCCCCTTTCCGGTCACCGCCCTGAAAATCGATTCGAACACTATTCGTCCATCCTCGCCGCCCATGATCTTTTCAGACAGCCGTTCGGGGTGGGGCATCAGGCCCAGGATATTGCCCGCCTCATTGACGAGGCCCGCGATATTGTCCAGGGCGCCGTTGGGCGCGCCGTCCGGGACGACCTGGCCGTCGGGCGCGCAATAGCGAAACACGACGCGGTTTTCGTCCTGAAGTTTTTTCAGGCCGGCCGGGCTGATGGTGAACCCGCCCTCGCCGTGGGCGATGGGGAGGCGGATCACCGCGCCCTCCGCATAGCCGGAGGTGAAGTCGGTGCGGCTGTTTTCCACCTTCAGGTGGATATCCTTGCAGATGAAGTGCAGGTCGCGGTTGCGGATCAGGGCGCCGGGCAGGAGACGGGCCTCGGTGAGGATCTGGAACCCGTTGCAGATGCCTAAAATACGGCTGCCGCGCTTGGCCAGGCGGATCACTTCGCTCATCACCGGGCTGTAGCGGGCAATGGCCCCGCAACGCAGGTAATCGCCGAAGGAAAACCCGCCGGGCAGGATCACCAGATCGTAATCAGGCAGTTGGCATTCCTTGTGCCAGACCAGGTCGGCGGTCAGGCCCGTGGCCGCCCGCCAGCCGCGCACGCAGTCCTGGTCGCAATTGGAGCCGGGGAAAACGATCACCGCGGTCTTCACGCTCATGACTGACGCTCCACCTTGACCGTATAGTTTTCCATGATGGGATTGGCCAAAAGCCGGTCGGCCCATTCGGCGGCCCGCTTTTCCGCGCCCGGCAGGTCATCGCCGTCGATCACCAGCTCAATGACCTTGCCGATGCGCACCGATTGCACGTTGCCGTATCCTTCCGACTTCAGGGCCCGCTCCACCGCCGCGCCCTGGGGGTCCAAGACGCTCCTCTTCAGCATCACCGTCACCGTGGCCTTAATCATCGTGTCTCCTTAAAAGTCAAATAGTCAGTCAGTCAATATAGCCGAGCCGGCGGTTGAACCCGAAACCTTTCCGGGTCAGGGCTTCATCCGCTCCAGATAAACGTCGCGCCAGCCGAAGGCGGCCGGCCGGAACCGCTCTTTAAACTGGTTCTGGTCGTTACTGAACATGTTCAGGAACAAAATCTTGCCTTCCGCCAGGACGGCCGAGGTGATCTGTTCGCTCCGGCCGGCGCCGCCTTCCATGGCCCCGGTCATCCGATAGGTCAGGGCGCGGGGCTGTTCGTCCATAATTTCCGCCCCGTCCTTTTTCATCACGTCCCGCAGGATTTGTTTAAATTCCTGAAAATCCTCCTCGGTGGCCGTTTGATCAACCAAGGCCTTGGAGGTGCCCATGATGGCGAAAAAATTCAGCGTGGAACCGGCGGCCGCGCCCTCGACCCCGGCCTTGAAGCTCTTCCAGGTCACCGGTTCGGCATACACCGCCAGGACCACGGAATCCTCGGGCTGGAGCCCTTGCATCAGGGCGTCAACCTGTCGGCTCAAACCATCCACCCGGATCAGGCCGGAAGGGTTCAGCAGCTTGACCGTGGCCTTCCCCACCGTGGCCGCGGCCCCGCTGTCGGTGACGTCGGCCCGGGCCGGCCACGGCGTGACCAGGGCGAAAAAAAATAAAACCGCCCCCAGGGCGTTCAGCAATCGGCGATGCGTCATGAAAACTCCGAAATCCAGGCGAGGCTGAACGCATCAGCCCCGCAAGCGGTTATACATTTCCCGATACGCTTCCTCGACCCGGCCGAGGTCGCGGCGAAAGCGGTCTTTATCCAATTTTTCGCGGGTCTCGGCGTCCCAGAAGCGGCAGGTGTCCGGGGAGATTTCGTCGCCGAGGAGGATCCGGCCGTCGTGGCGGCCGAATTCCAATTTGAAATCGACCAATATAACCTTCCGGGCCAGTAGATGGGCTTGCAGAATCCCGTTGACCTTGAGCGCGGTGGCCTCCAGAAAGTCCAACTCCTCCGCAGTGGCGGCCTCGAGCACGGCCGCGTGGTAGCGGTTGATCAGCGGGTCCCCCAGGGCGTCGTCT
>JAVBTP010000217.1:0-7180 GCA_031556115.1 Candidatus Adiutricaceae bacterium | reverse complement strand
AGGGAACTGTTTTCCTCGGCGGCCAGAATATACCACAGGGAATCGTCGGCCAGGGCCACGGCCAAGGCCAGATCCCCCGTGCGCTTCATTTTCAGTTCCACCGGCAGGGGACTGTCAGGGTCGCCTCCGGCGATGGAACCCACCAGGTCCGGCCCCCAAAGCTGTTTGAGGTGGGCCAGGCTCCGGCCGGCCTGAGGGCCGGCGGCGACTCGGGAATTCTCGGTGACCATGAGCATCACCCCCTGGGTGAACTCGGAGCCTCCCCCCTGGTCGGCCAGGGCGGGAGAACCGGAGCGCCCCCCGAAATGGCCGGCTATGACAGGTTCCAAAGTCAGGGGATATAATTCGTTGCTCATCGGCTTGATTCCAACTCCCTCTCATTCGGATCAGGCCCATACGGGAGCCCAACATCCTGAACTTTGAATATTAACACATTTTAACTTGAGAAGATAGGTTGGCGAAAAATCAGCCGGGGCGGCCGCCGCCGGCCATTTTTAGCGGTTCCTTTCGGGGACTTTGATGAAAAAGGCCATCCCCAAAGAGGCCAGGGCGAAACCGACGCCCATCAGAAAGGGGAGGCGATAGTCGATCATCCACAGATACCCGCCCACCAGGGGCACGCCCACCGCGGCCACATGGTTGATGGTCACCCCCATGGCCATGCTGGGGGCGATGTCGCCTTGATCGGCGATTTTTTGAAAAAAGGTTCGAATGGAAACGGTGAAGCAGAATAAAAGCTGATCAATCACATAGAGGACCGCGGCCAGCCAGGCCGCCTCGCAAAACACATAGGCCAGGCAGACCAGAACCACCACGATGTACTTGGCCGTCAACAGGCGCCGCTCCCCGACCTTATTGATGGCCAGCCCGAGGTAGGGGTTGAGAATCCAATTGATCAGGTTGTTCAAGAGAAACAGGAGACTCATTTCCGTCAGCGAGAAATGGAAACGCTCCACCAGGAGGAATACGGCAAAGACGCCAAAGATCTGCCGCCGGGCGCCGGACAGGCAGGTCATCACATAAAAAAGCCAGTAACGCCTTTTGAGGACCATGCCCCTCTTCTGGGCCGGCAACCCCGCATTGGACGGCCGATGGAAAAAGGACCAAACGCTGGCCACTATGGCCACCGCCCCGGCCAGGCCGAAAAGCCAGCGATAGTCCAGCCGCCCGGCCAAAAGCAGAATCACCAGCCCCATCAGAAAACTGCCCATGGCCGTCACCGCCCGCAAACGGCCGATGGCCAAAGGGGCTTCAATCACCGAAAAATGTTGGAGCGTCAGGGATTGGTTGGTGGCCTCGAACCAATGAAACCCGCAGGAGAGGACGAACGTCCAGAGAATCTGGCCCTCAAAGGTGGGGAACCAGCCGGTGATGAACACCCCCAGCCCGCATACGAAAATGGCCGTGGAGGTCAGGGTGGTCTCTTTCATGAACCACAGGATAACGATGACCCCCACCGACAAAAGGCCCGGCAGTTCCCGCACCGCCTGCACCACCCCGTTCCGCTGGCCGTTGAGGCCGGCCATCTCCACCGCGAAATTGGTGTACAAGGCGTTCCAGCCGAGAAAGGACGCGGCTTGGGCGAACGTCAACACCATGAGGTAGAGATAAACGGGGCGGGCCTTGATTTCTCGAAACAGCGGCAAATTTTTAAAAATCCTTCAGGGGTGGGAAACTCTTCACGCCAAAAATTGGCCCGGACCGAAGCCGGGCTCTGGGCCACAACGTCACTGGGTCTCACCGGTACATTACCGGATCGCTTTCTCTATATCATGATCGAGTTCATCCAGCAAGCCCCCCAGGCCGAGGTTGAAGGCCGCCACCAGGGCGGCCGGGTTTTTTCCGCTGAAGGGCTGGGCGCGACGATAGGTCCGCTCCCAAAGCACTTTGCCGCTGGAGCCTCGCAGATCGTTGAGAGTGAAGCGAACCTCAATCACCGCCTGGGGCGGATCCACCGTGTAATCGCCGTATAATTTTTCCAGATACGTTTCCAGGCCGAAATCGGCCAGGGTCAGCCCGGGGCTTTTCACCACCCGGGCCTTGGCGTTATGGGCCTCGAGATACTGGGTGACCAGGTCGACTAAAAGGCGGGCGGGGGGAGCCAAAAATTCGTTATAAAAATCGCTTTCATACTGATCGGGGCCGATCTTGTACACCAGGGCCCGGTTATCGTATCCGGCGGCCGTGGCGGCGGCGCCGAGCATAAGGGTGCGGCGGGCCTTGGCCGGGGCCGAATCCGGACCGATCTCGGCGGCCAGACCGAACCTGTTCTTGTTGGGATGGGGCTGGGCCAGACAGGCGGTCAACATCAGAGCCGTCGCCAGAAGAAGCGGAAAAGATATGAAGCGATTCATGAAGAACTCCTTGGCGGCGCCGCTGGTATCGCCCAATCAGGTCGCGGCTCGGCCCCTGGTCACCAGAGGCCGATCAATCGGTTTGACGGTTGGCGCCGGCGGCGGGCTCGGACGGCCGCGGCGGCTGTCCGAAAAGCGCCTGGCTGGGCTGGTCTTTCAACAATTCGGAAAGCTCGCGAAAATTCTCGGACATGACCCGAAGGTTGTCCAGAGTCACCGGCAGATTACTCTGGGAGGAGCCGAACAGCTGATCCAGACGCTTCAGGCTCTGCCGGACCTGCTGGACCGTGGCCTCCAGTTCCCGCCCCAGGTTGGTCTTGGCCCCGCCTTTGATCGTCTCGTCCGCATCGCGAAGCAGGGTGACCAACTCACCGGCCGCCAAGCGAATTTCACTGAGCGTGTCGTTGACATCGCCGGACAGGGCGGCGGTGTCCAAGTCCGTCACCGCCTTGTTCAGGTTTTTAATCAGGGCTTTCGCTTCATTGCTGATGTCGGCGAAATCGACGTCGCTGAGGGATTTGACGATGCGGCTGGCCGATTCGCTGATTTCCATGATCTGGCTGGGGCCGCTGGGGATATAGACCAGGTCCTGGCCCTGGGCCCAGTCATACGCCGTCTTGTAGTATTTGCCTTTGGGATCCTCGGTGTAGTCCAAGTCCAAAAAGCCGATGCCGGTCACCCCCTGAATGGAGAGAATAACCTTCAATCCTCGATCGATCTGGCCGCTGATATAGGTCCGGGCCAGTTCCGCGTCCTCATCCTGGCCGGCCAGGGCGGCCGGTTCGATTTCAAAAATCACCTTGACCGCCGGTTGCAGCCCGGTGGACTTGTTGGGCGAGGCCAGGGAAATGGAGGTGACCTTACCCACCCGAAAGCCCCGAAACTTCACCGCCGAATCCGCGGACAGGCCCTGCACCGACCGTTCAAAAAAGGTGACGCACACCAGCCGCTTTTTGAAAAGCGCGTCGCTCAGCCCGAAAGCCAAAAGCCCGGCCACCAGAAGAAGCGTCCCGACGATGGCGAAAAGACCGATCTTGAAGTAATTATTGGCGATGGGCATGGGGACTCCAGTACGGGTTCTTCGAATCTCGTATATCAGCCAGCCGGTATCATCGCTCAGTCAAGCGCCCGGCGGTTGAAAAAAGAAACCACCAAGGGCGGCTCGGTCCGCTTGGCCAGATCGGCCGGACGCCCCTGGGCGATGATGCCCCTGGTGGCCTTGTCCAGCAGAATGGCCCGGTCGATGATATTCATGATGCTGCCCAGTTCATGGGTGACCACGCCGAAAGCGATGCCCAGATTGCGGGCCAAAGTGACGATGAGCTTGTCCAGTTCGGCCGAGGTGATGGGGTCCAGCCCGGCCGAGGGTTCATCCAGAAAAATGAGTTTCGGCTCCAGGGCCATGGCCCTGGCAATGGCCGCCCGCTTTTGCATGCCGCCGGAGATATGGGCCGGCAAATGGAATTCGAACCCGCCCAGACCCACCAGCGATAATTTGATGCGGGCCGCGGTCTCCACCGCCTCGGGGGACATGTCGGTGAACTCCAACATGGGCATGGAGACGTTTTCCAGCAGATTCATGGACCCGAACAAAGCCCCGGCCTGATACATCATGCCGAAACGGTGGCGGCTGTGGTTCAGCCAACGGCCGTTTTCCGCCCATAAGTCCCGGCCGAAAATAAAAATTTGCCCCGCCCGCGGAGGAACCAGACCGATGAGGTTGCGCAAAACCGAACTCTTGCCGCTGCCGCTGCCCCCCAGAATGCCAAAGACTTCACCGGCTTCGATGGTGAAATTCAGATTCTCCAACAACGGCGGCCTCGAGCCGTAGGCCACCGTCAGGTTCCGCACCTCCACCGGGGGGGGCGTGACTGGGTCAGATGTCGTAGACATAAAACAGGACCGCCAAAAAACTGTCTATGACGACAATCATCACGATATTGGTCACCACCCCGCTGGTGGTGGCCTCCCCCACCGCCCCCGGGCCGTCGCCGGCCGCCAAACCCCGCTGGCAACCGATAGCCGCCACGGAAAACCCAAAAATGACCGACTTCAAGATACCGATGAGGTAGGTGGCCATACTGACCTGGCTTATGGCCCCCTGCCAATAGATTTTCATGGAATAGCCCATGACCAGGAGGACCAGGCTGCCGCCCACAATGCCCACAAAACTGGCCATCAGCGTGATCATCGGAGTGGTGATCAGGGAAGCCAGAACCCGGGGCAGAGCCAGTTCCCGAACCGGGGAAAGACCCATGGTGGTGATGGCGTCCACCTCCTCGGCCGCTTTCATGGCCCCCAGTTCGGCGGAAAAAGCCGAACCGGAGCGGCCGGCCAGCACGATGGCCGCGATCAGGGGGCCCAGTTCCCGAATCACGGAGATGCCGATCAAATCGGCCACAAAAATTTCCGCCCCGAACATTTTCAAGAGCATGGCCGCCTGAAAGGCGATAATCAGCCCCACCAGAAAAGAAACCAGGGAGACGATGGGCACCGCGTTGACGCCGGCCACCTCGGCCATGGCCAAAACATTCGGCCAGCGCACACCGCTCAGAGGATGCCGCGCCAGCCGCCCGAACTCGGCCGCCAGTTCGCCCGCGAAGATGATCAGGGTCACCAAATCCCGATAGGCCCTGAAGGCGGCCTCCCCCATCTCCTCTATCAGGGTGACCCGGGGAGGAAGGGAAGCCATGGGCGTTTTCAGCGCCCCCTCGGCCAGGTGGAAAATGGTGGCAAATTCCTCAGGCAGGCCCGTGACCCGGATGGTCCGCCCGGCTTTCCCCGCCCCGTCCACAACCGTCAGCAGCTGGGCTGA
This sequence comes from Candidatus Adiutricaceae bacterium, assembly GCA_031556115.1. Classification (GTDB taxonomy): domain Bacteria; phylum Desulfobacterota; class Desulfarculia; order Adiutricales; family Adiutricaceae; genus Adiutrix. The sequence goes on along the minus strand of JAVBTP010000217.1, from coordinate 2,011 downwards.
ACCGTTGAGATCCAAGGCGGTCAGGCCGCCCAACTCAAAGACGACCTCCCGCCCCGGTCCGCCTTCGGGAAAAGCCGACCATACCGAGGCGGGGGTATCCACCGTCAGCGGGCCGGCCAAAGCCACCCGGATCTCGGCGCCCCGGTCCTCCACCTCCAGGCGCAGATTCTCCCGAGCCACCTCGCCGCCCAGGCGCTCCGCGCCGCTCATTTGGGCTCCAGAAAACCCAGCGCCTTGAGCGCGTCGGCCTGATTCTCATATTCACGGTCCAAAACAGCGCCCACTCCTTCCAAATCCTCGCGATAGGCGGTGAAACAGTCACCCGCCAGACGGCTGAGCACCGCCGGCTGCTTCAGGGCATTATTGATAGCCGAAGACAATCGGGAACGGACCCGCCAGCCGACTTTACCCGGCACATAAAAGGCGAAAAGCGGATTGACCGCGACTTCCAGGCGCTGCGACTCGAGCGTGGGGAGGCCCGCCACACAAGGCAGACTGTCGTCATGGGTCAAAACGGTGATCACCTTGAACCGGTCGGCTTGCGGGTGGTATTTGAGATAACCCAGAGGCAGAACCATGGCCTCGGCCCGGCCTTCGAGGATAATGGCCGGGTCCATCCGCTCCACCCGCTCCAGCCCCCACGTGAAGCCGGCTTTTTTAGCCGCCTCAAGAGCCATAAGCGTTCCGGAATAAACGGGGGTCAGGCCGATGTGCGCCAGACGCATGGGCTTGCCGATCCTGGCCACATCCCGCAAATCGCCGGCCTCGGCGTCACGGCTCGTGACAATGGCGTGCAGCACCCGCCAACCCGTGGCCACCGGCACCATCTCCCCCCACACATACGGCGTATACCCCTGAATAACCCGGGTCAGGGCCGGTTCGGATCCCAAGGCGCCAAAGAGGTATCCGTCGGGCCGGGCGCCGGCCACCATCTCGGCCGCCAACACGCCACCGCCCTCGGGCCGCGATATCAAGGTGACCGGCACCCCCAGCTCCCGGCTGAGACGGGGCACCAGGGTGTCCAGCAAAAGCGCCTGGGGAGAGGCCTCCGTCGCTGACCAGGGCAAGGTCAACGGCGTCGAAGTGACCAAGGTCAGGCCGCGCTCCGGCCATTCGCCGTGGAGCGGCCCGCTCCAGATGGCCAAAGCCCCCGCCACGAACCAAAAGGAGACCATTTTTTTGACCATCGTCAAGCCCCCGGCCAACAAGTTCCGCCCGCGCCTCCTGGCGTGCCCGCTCTTGGAGCGCTCTTCAATTTAAAGGAGAGACACGATCAATCGCCGCCGGAAGGCGGCGCGTTCCGGCGGCGGCCCGCCGTATCCGGGGCCGAACCCGGCCCGCGAGCCGCCGCCTCGGCCACGGCCATTAAATTGCCTGGCACCTTGGGATGGCGGCGGGCCAGGCCGGCCACCAGATCCTTGATTTCCTGTCGGGTCGTCCGCCCGTCGGCCGGGCAGCCCGAAGCCATGACCGGCAGTTCCCAAGCGCCGGCCAAGCGCCTCACCAGGTCTTCCGGAACCAAAAACAGGGGGCGAATGATGGCCAGGCGCCCTTCGAACAGCTTCTGGTTGGGGGAAAGCCCCTCCAGGCGGCCGCTGAAAAAAATGTTCAGCAAAAGGGTCTCCTGGGCGTCATCCAGATGGTGCCCAAGAGCCAGCTTGGACGCGCCGTATTGACGGCACAGTTCGAAAAACCGATTGCGGCGGGCCCGGGCGCAGGCGAAACAGGGGCTGGGGCCGCCCGGCCGATAACCGGCCAACTCCGGAACCACGGGGGCCGGCTCCCAGTGTATGAAGTCCAGCGCCAACCCCCTGAGCCAGGCCGCCAAAGGCCCGTCGCCCCCTGGCCCCAGATGGACCGCCCCCAGACGGTACCGAATCGGCGCCCACCCCCGCAGGTCGGCCAAAAACCGCATGAGAACCAGGGAGTCCTTGCCGCCGGAGACCGCGACGAGGATGCGGGCGTCGGGGTCGAACATCTTGTGCTCGTGGATCGCCTTGCGCACCTGCTC
>JAVBTP010000262.1:0-5820 GCA_031556115.1 Candidatus Adiutricaceae bacterium | reverse complement strand
CGGGCCGCTCGATAAAGAACTCTCTATATTTTGAAAAAATTGTAATACGGGGGGAAAGGGGATGTAAAGTCAAATCGGCCGGGGCGGAAAAAGTGAAAGCTCCGGGGAGACCCGGCCTAATACAATGAAACGGCCGCCCTTTTCGGATTAATTTTATTAGCCGGGCTCGGGCGGCCAGCGGTCGGGCGGAAAGAGGTTTCCCTTTGGTTCGTGAATCAGTATAATATGACTTTGACCGCAGGTTCCCCAAAGAGGCCGGGCATGGATGAGATAGATGTTTCCATTCTGAAAATCCTTCAGTCCGACGCCCGCAAATCCCTCAAGGAGATCAGCGGGCGGGTGGGGTTGTCGCTGCCGGCCACGGGGGAACGGCTGCGCAAGATGGAGCGGAGCGGCCTGATCAGAGGGTATACGGCTTTATTGGACCGCGAAAAACTGGGGCTGGATTTTTGCTGTTTTTGCCTCATCATTCTCAGCCGCCACGAATCTCGCCACAACGAAGGGTTTTTGGCCTTTGTCCGCGGGCGGCCGGACATTCTGGAGTGCCACCGGATCACCGGCTCCCACGAATATCTCCTGAAAATCGTGACGAAATCACCCAAGACGCTGGAGAGCCTCCTGGTGGCCCTGCGGGACGATTGGGGAGTGGTGAAGTCCAGCACCTACACGGTCTTGTCCACGACTAAGGAACAACCCACGGCCGGGCCCGAGGCCGGGGGGTGAGACCGGGCGGGTGATCGCCCGCCCGGCTAACAGGGCGCGTAGACCTTGGCCTCCTCCTCCCCGCGCAGCACCCTCAGGGCGCCCAGGGCCAGAGCCTCCATTTCCTTTTCACCCGGATACAGCCTGACCGGGGCCAGGGCTTTTACCCGGCCTTCGATACGCGCCACCAGCCCGGCGGAGTAGGCCAGTCCGCCGGTCAGGGCGATGGCGTCCACCCGGCCGGACAAGACGGCCGCCATGGCCCCGATCTCCTTGCTGACCTGATAGGCCAAGGCTTCCACCACCACGGCCGCCTGTCGGTCGCCCCGTTCGATCCGGTTTTCGCATTCCCGCAGGTCGTTGGTCTGGAGGTGGGCCGTCAGCCCGCCGTTTTTGTTGGTGAAACTCAAAAGTTCCGCCTGGGTGTAGCGGCCGGAAAAGCACAGGTTGATCACCTCGGCCACGGCCAGGCCTCCGCACCGCTCGGGGCTGAAAGGCCCCTCGCCGGTGAGGGCGTTGTTGACGTCGATGATCCGCCCGCCCCGGTGGGCGCCGATGGAGATACCGCCGCCGAGGTGGGCCACCACCAGGCGGGCCTGCTCATATTTCAGCCCGAGGTCGGCGGCGCACTGGCGGGCCACGGCTTTTTGGTTCAAGGCGTGGAGGATGCTGCTTCGGGCCACGTGCGGCAGGCCCGTGACGCGGGCCACCGGCTCCAGCTCATCCACCACCACCGGGTCGACGATGAAGGCCGGCCGGCCCCACTCCCGCCCGAACTCGTGGGCCAAAACGGCCCCCAGGGACGAGGCGTGCCGGGCCGCTCCGGGGCCGCGCAAATCGGCCAGCATGAGATCGTTGACGGCATAGGTGCCGCTGGCAATGGGCTGGACCAGGCCGCCCCGGCCCACCGCGGCGTCGAAGGCGGCCCCGGCCCAATCAGCGGCCAGGGCTTTTTTGACGGTCTCCAGGCGGAAGCCGAGTTGCTCGGGAATGGATTGAAAGCGGGCCATTTCCTGAGCCGGATGCCTGACGGTGGCGGTGAACCGTTCGCGCTCATTTTCATAGACGGAGATCTTGGTCGAGGTGGAACCGGGGTTCAACACCAGGATCAGGTATGACTTGTCGGGGGAATCCAGGCTCATGCTCGACCTCACCTCAGAGGGATCGGGTGGTGACTGTTGGCCGGAGACCCCGGCCGCCGGTTGTCGCTCTAAACCAAAAGGGCCGCCCGGTGAAGGCGGCCCTTGGGGCGGTCCGGGGCGGGGCCCCGGTCTGGTTTTATTTCTGGTCTTTGACTTCCTCGAAGTCGGCGTCCACCACGTTGTCGTCCGGCGGACCGGCCTGGTCGCCGGGCTGGCCCTGGGCGCCGGCCGCGCCGCCGGCCTGGCTGCTGGCCTGGGCATACATCTGCTCGGCCAGCTTGTGGCTGAGGGTGGTCAGGGTCTTCATTTTGGTCTCGATGACCACCTTGTCCCCGTTGTCCAAAACGGCTTTGAGGTCGGCCACCGCGTTTTCCACCTCACTGCGGGTGCCCGGATCGACCTTGCCGCCGAGGTCGGACAAACTCTTTTCCGTGGCGTAGATCAACTGGTCGGCGTGGTTCCGCGCTTCCACCACTTCCTTGCGGGCCTTGTCCTCGGCCGCGTGGAGTTCGGCGTCCTTGATGAGCTGCTGGATCTCCGCCTCGCTCAGGCCGCTGGACGCGGTGATCTGGATGGACTGTTCCTTGCCGGTGCCCAAATCCTTGGCCGAGACGTGGACGATGCCGTTGGCGTCGATGTCAAAGGTCACCTCGATCTGGGGGACGCCGCGCGGGGCCGGGGGAATGCCCACCAGCTCGAAACGGCCCAGGGTCTTGTTGCCGCTGACCATTTCCCTTTCGCCCTGAAGAACGTGGATCGACACGGCCGGCTGATTGTCGGCGGCCGTGGAGAAGATCTGGCTCCTCCGGGTGGGGATGGTGGTGTTCTTGTCAATGAGCTTGGTGAACACTCCCCCCAGGGTTTCGATGCCCAGGGACAGGGGAGTGACGTCCAGCAGAAGCACGTCTTTCACGTCGCCCTTCAACACGCCCCCCTGAATGGCCGCGCCCACGGCCACCACTTCGTCGGGGTTGACGCCTTTGTGGGGTTCCTGGCCGAAAATCTGCTTCACCTTGGCCTGGACCTTGGGCATACGGGTCATGCCGCCGACCAGGATGACCTCCTTGATGTCCTTGGCGGACAGACCGGCGTCTTTCAAAGCGGTCTGGCAGGGGCCCACCACCCGTTCGATCAGGTCGTCCACCAGGGCTTCCAGTTTCGAGCGGGTCAGCTTGATGTTCAAGTGCTTGGGGCCCGAGGCGTCGGCGGTGATGAACGGCAGGTTGATATCGGTCTCCATGGCGGTGGAGAGTTCCATCTTGGCCCGTTCGGCCGCTTCCTTCAGGCGCTGGAGGGCCATCTTGTCGCCCCGGAGGTCGATACCGGATTCTTTTTTGAATTCATCGGCCAGCCAGTCGATGACCCTGAGGTCGAAGTCCTCGCCGCCGAGAAACGTGTCGCCATTGGTGCTCTTGACTGCGAAGACGCCGTCGCCGATCTCCAGAATGGAGATATCAAAGGTGCCGCCGCCGAGGTCGAAGACCGCGATCTTCTCGTCGGTCTTCTTGTCCAGGCCGTAGGCCAGGGCCGCGGCCGTGGGTTCGTTGATGATCCGCAGGACGTTGAGGCCCGCGATGCGGCCGGCGTCCTTGGTGGCCTGGCGCTGGCTGTCGTTGAAATAGGCCGGGACCGTGATGACCGCGTCGGTGACCGTTTCCCCGAGATAGCTTTCGGCGGTCTGCTTCATCTTGGTCAGGACCATGGCCGAAATTTCCGCCGGGCTGTAGGTCTTGCCCCGGGCTTCCACGGCCGCGTCGGCGTTGTCGGCCTTGACGATTTTATAGGGCACGATGTCGAGGTCTTTTTTGACCTCGGGCGCGTCGAACTTACGGCCGATCAAACGCTTGACCGCAAAGATGGTGGCCTCCGGATTGGTGACCGCCTGCCGTTTGGCCACTTGGCCCACCAGGCGCTCCCCCGACTCGGAAAAGGCCACGATGGAGGGCGTGGTGCGATTTCCCTCGGTGTTGGTGATGACCTTGGGGTCGCCGCCCTCCATGATGGCCACACAGGAGTTAGTGGTGCCCAGGTCGATTCCGATGACTTTTGACATGTGAGTTCCTCCCGAAACAAATTTTCCATATTGGTTCCGACGTTTATTCGCCGGCATAAAATCCCGATCAGCATTACAGCGATTACGTATATAATTACTGTAATGACGCTTCACTCAGGCGGCTGTGGAAACCATGACCTTGGCCGGACGGACCAGGCGGTCATGGAGAGTGTATCCGCGTTGAACCTGTTGACTGATGACCCCTTGCGGCAGGTCGGCCTCCGGCGTCTGCCCCAGGGCTTCGTGGACGTTGGGATCAAAAACCTGGCCGCGTTCCGCGGGCACCGGGGCCACCCCGTTTTCCGCCAGAACGTCCCGCAGCCCCTTAAGGGTCATGCGCACCCCTTCGGCCAGGCCGGTCACTTCGACCGGAGCGCCCTGGCCGATGTAGCTTAAGGCCAACTCCAGGTTGTCCATGACCGGCAAAAGTCCCCTGACGATCCGTTCCGCGGCGTACCGGGCCTGTTCCTCACGCTCTTTTTGAAAGCGGCGGCGCATGTTCTCCGTCTCGGCCGCGCACCGCAGATAGAGGTCCTGAAACTTCTGGGCCTCTTCCGCCCAGTTTTTCTCCCCCCCGTTTTCCGCCGGGGTCTCCGGTTCCATTTCCTCGGGGGAAACAAATTTTTCGTCAGTCATGGTGGCTCCCAAATTTAAGGCGGTGACCCGCCCGTTTATGCAAAAATAAGGTCGCCACCCCTGCTTTTCCAGCCCCGGCGCGGCCGAACGCCAGGGTCGCGGCGCCTATTTTTTATTCATTTTCCAGAATTTCGCTGACCACCCGGGCGGCGTAGTCCACCACCGGCACCACCGCGGAGTAGTTCAGCCGCTGGGGCCCGATGATACCCAAGGCCCCCACGGTCCGATCCCCCCGGGTGTAGGGCGAGGCCACCAGGGCCAGGCCCGAAAGGGCCGCCGCCGCCGCCTCCCGGCCGATGACGATGCGTACCTGGCCGCTCTCGGCCACCTCGTTTAAGAGGCCCAGGATACGCCGTTTGTCTTCGAAAGCGGTGAACAGGGCCCGCATGGCCTCGATTTCGGCGAACTCGGGCTGGGCCAGCAGATTCCCCCGGCCCTCCACGTAAATGGCCCGGTCGCCGCCGCTCTCGTCGTCCTCGGGCCGGCCCGAGGCCAGGGCCAGTTCCAGGGCCCGGCCATAGAGGGCGTCAAAGGCTTTCTTTTCGGCCCCCATGCCTTCCAGAATTTTCAGGCGGACCTCATCGAGGCTCAGGCCGGCGCAGACGTCGGCCAGATAACGGTTGACCTGGTTCAACTGATCCTGGCTGTAATCCTCGCTGGTGGCCAGCACCTTGTTGCGCATCAGCCCGTTTTCGCCGACCAGGATGGCCAGGGCCTCTTTGACGCCCAGGCGTACGAAATACAGCCGCTTCAGGGGCAGCCTCTCCAAGGCCGGAGCGGCCACCACGCCCATGTGGCGGGTGATGTTGGACAGGACCTTGGAGCACAGCGACAAGACCGCCTCGGCCCTGGGCTGGCCGCCGGCCAGCTGGCGGTCGATCAGAGCCCGCATTTCGTCGGACAGTCGCCCCACCGCCAGAATGTCGCCCACATAGGTCCTGAGGCCCTCCTCGGTGGGGGCGCGGCCGGCCGAGGTATGGGGCTGGGCCAGGAGTCCGAGGTCCTCCAGTTCGGCCAGCACCTTGCGCACCGTGGCCGAGGACAGGGCCAGCCGGTGCCTTTTGACCAGGGCCTCGGAACCCACCGGCTCGGCGGTCTGGATATAGTCGCGCACCACCAGTTCCAAAATGGTGCGGGCCCGAGGGGACAGGGGCTGCTTCATGGGGCTCTTTCCCAAAAGTGTTTCGACGGTGACATCCGTCGGGCCTAAAATAAGCATGTCGCCGGTGATTGTCAAGGCGAAAAGCTGGTTTTGGCTCGAACTTTCCCCTTGACGGCGGACAAAAA
>JAVBTP010000294.1:0-3854 GCA_031556115.1 Candidatus Adiutricaceae bacterium | reverse complement strand
ATCTATTCCATGCCCGTGGCCTCGGGCGCGGCCAAGTACCCCGAAGGCGTCATCGAGGAACTGAAGCGGCTGGTGGAAAACATCGTGGTGGTCCCGGCCGGCAAGATCGCCCAAGACCTCGGCAACGTCAAGGTGCAGAATATCGTCCTTCTGGGCGCTCTGGTCAAGGCCATGAAACTGACCAAGGCGGACTGGCCGGCCCTGGTGGCCCAGTATGTGCCGGCCAAGGTTCGGGATCTCAATCTCAAGGCGTTCGACGCCGGCCTGAAGGCCCGATAATCACCCCCGGCGGCGGCCCGAGCAATTCGGACCGCCGCTTTTCGTTCATCCCTGAAGTGAGGAAGGCATGTACAAAATACTGGCCATCAACCCCGGATCGACCAGCACTAAAATCGCCGTTTACGAGGATGAAAAACAGTTCTTTGTCAAAAGTCTGGAACACGACCGCGCCACCCTGGCTTCCTTCGAAACCATCACCGATCAGTACGCGCTGCGCCGCGACCTGGTGCTGGCCGCCCTGAAGGAAAACGGCATCGCCCCCCGGGACCTGTCGGCCGTGGTGGGGCGCGGCGGCTTGCTGCCGCCGGTGAATTCCGGCGCCTATGAAGTCAACCAGGCCATGATCGACCAACTGCGCTTCAAGCCGGCCGGTCAGCACGCCTCCAACCTCGGGGCCATTCTGGCCGCCGAAATCGCCGTGATCGCCGAGGTCAAGGCCTATATCTACGACCCGGTGAGCGTCGACGAGATGATCCCCCTGGTGAAAGTCACGGGGATCCCGTCCATTTCCCGTATCGGCATGGGCCACAATCTCAACATGCGGGCCTGCGCCCTGCGGTATGCCCGTTCGCGGAGCCTGGACTATCGCACCCTGTCCCTCATCGTGGCCCACCTCGGCGGCGGCTCGACCCTGAGCCTCCACCACAACGGCCGGATCATCGACATGATCTCCGACGACGAAGGCCCCTTCTCCCCCGAACGGGCCGGGGGGCTCCCCGGTTTTCAACTGGTGGACCTCACCGTGAAGACGGGCTGCGACCCCCAGGCCATGCAGAAATTCCTGCGCGGCCAGGCGGGGCTTTTCGCTTATTTCGGCACCACCGACGCCCGGGAGGTGGAAGCCCTGGTGGAACAGGGCGATCAGCGGGCCGCCCTGGTGTATGAGGCCATGGCCCTGAGCGTGGCCAAGAACGTGGCCAAACTGGCGGTGGTGGTGGATGGCCGGGTGGACGCCATCATCCTCACCGGCGGGTTGGTTTATTCCCGAATGCTTTCCGGATGGGTGACCGACCGCATCAAATTCATCGCCCCGGTTTTTCTGATGCCGGGGGAAAACGAGATGGAGTCCCTGGCCAACGGCGCCCTGCGGGTGCTCAAGGGGGAAGAGACCGCGCAAACCTATGTCAGCCCCGATCTCCCCTGAATATCGGCCGGCGACGCCCATCATGGCCTCCGAGCGGGCTCAACGCGCCGGCCCCGCGACAGGCCGCCGTTCGTTGACACCGCCGTTCGTTTCACTTTCAATTTCAGCCCGGCTATGATAGGATATATCACTTAATTCAGGCCTCTTGATAAGAAACTGGAATGGAAGGCGACCTAACAGCCCCATCAGGCGCCCCCCGATTCGGGGGCTCCGTCTTCTCGGGGGCCACAATCAAGAACGGAGGAACAAAATGGGAGATTTCGCGCAAGGGCAACGCGAGAAGCTTGGTACTCGTTTAGGCTTTCTTTTCGTTTCCGCCGGGTGCGCCATCGGATTGGGCAATATCTGGCGGTTCCCCTACATCACCGGCAAATACGGCGGGGCGGCTTTTGTTCTGATTTTCATCATATTTTTGATCTGCATGTCGCTGCCGGTCATGATTATGGAATTCTCCGTCGGCCGGGGCGCCCAGGCCAACATCGGCCTGGCCTTCCGCAGGCTGGAACCCAAAGGCACCTGGTGGCATATCCACGGCTACTCAGGCATCATTGGCAACCTCCTTTTGATGATGTTCTACACCACGGTCACCGGCTGGATGCTGGCCTATTTCTGGTATACCGTCAGCGGCCAATTGACCGGCTTGGCGCCCGACCAGATCGGCGCCTTTTTCGGCGCCACCCTGGAAAGCCCCGCCACCCAGGTGGGCTGGATGGTGGCGGTGGTGCTGCTGGGCTACGGAATCTGCGCCCTGGGGCTGCAGACCGGAGTGGAAAAAGCTTCCAAAATCATGATGAGCGGCTTGTTTCTGATTGTCATCATCCTGGCCGTCCGGGCGGTCACCCTCCCCGGGGCCGGGGCCGGCGTCGAATTCTACCTCAAGCCCGACTTCGGCAAACTGATGGAAAACGGACTTTGGGAGCCGGTCTACGCGGCCATGGGCCAGGCCTTCTTCACCTTGAGCGTCGGCATCGGCAGCATGCTCATCTTCGGCAGCTACATCAACCGAAACCGCAGCCTGGCCGGCGAGGGTCTGACGGTCATGGGGCTGGATTTTCTGGCCGCCTTTCTGGCCGGCATGGTCATTTTCCCGGCCTGTTTCGCCTACGGCGTCGAGCCCGGAGCGGGCCCCGGCCTCGTTTTTGTCTCCTTGCCTAACGTGTTCAACAACATGTCCGGAGGCGTCATCTGGGGTGGCCTGTTCTTCCTGTTCATGACCTTCGCGGCCATGACCACGGTCATCGCCGTTTTCGAGAACCTGGTCTCCTACGGCATCGACGTCTGGCATCTGAGCCGCGGGACTTCGGTGATCATCAACCTGATCCTCATGCTTATCCTGGCCACGCCCTGCGCCCTGGGCTTCAACGTCCTGGCCGACTTCAACCCCTTGGGCCCCGGCTCGGTGGTGCTTGACCTGGAGGATTTTCTGGTAAGCAACACCCTTCTGCCCCTCGGCGCTCTGGGCGTCGTCCTCTTCTGCAGCAGCCGCTATGGCTGGGGCTGGGACAATTTCATCAAGGAATGCAACACCGGATCCGGCGTGAAATTCCCCCCCCTGCTGAAGCCGTATTTTCAATATGTGCTGCCCGTCATCATCTTGGTCATCTTCGTGGTGGGTTACCATGACACCTACCAGCGGGTCTTCCCTTCGGCCGAGCCGGTGACCGCCGAAGAATTGGCCGTGACTGAAGACCAACCCGGCCAGTTGACGCCCGAAGGCTCGGCCCCGGCCGGGGAAGCTCCGGCTGAAAATCAATAACCGGTAAGCCCTTTCGGCGCCGCCGGCCCCTCTGCCCGCCGTCATCCGCGCCTTTTCTTTTCTTCTGGCGGGCGAGGGGCACAAAGCCTGTTTGCGGAGGTTCAGTGATGTTTTGTTACAGGAATTGGGACGCGGTCGTCAAAAACGTGAAAAACCTGCCCCGCCCCCAGCGGGTGGTGGTGGCCGCCGCCCAGGACGAACACTCCCTGGAGGCGGTGCGGGATGTGGTGCGGGACGGGCTGGTCACCCCGGTCCTGGTGGGGGACAAGCCCGCCATTGTGGATATCGCCAAAAAACTCGGCCTGGCGGTCAACCCCGATGACATTTATGACGAACCGGATGTGGAAAAGGCCGCCCGCCAGGCCGTGTCCCTGATCCGCCAGGGCTGGGGCGATTTTTTGATGAAGGGCATTCTGGAGACCGCCCAGCTTCTTAAAGCCGTGGTCAGTAAAGAGGACGGCCTGGGGCTGGGAAAACTCATGAGCCACGTGGCTTTTTTGGAAATTCCCCGCTACCACAAAATGCTCATCATCACCGACGGGGGCATGGTGCCCTATCCCACCGTGGAGCAAAAAAAGGAAATCATCGAGCACGCGGTGAACATGCTGTTGTCCCTGGGCTACGAGCAGCCCCTGGTGGCGGTTTTGGCCGGGGTGGAAAAAGTCAACCCCAAGA
>JAVBTP010000037.1:0-12152 GCA_031556115.1 Candidatus Adiutricaceae bacterium | reverse complement strand
ACGATGCGGAATTCGCCGACGCCCAGTTCAAAGGCGATGATCGGGGGGGATGACGCGCTCATAAATTTACCATGGTTTTCATTTGGCATCCGACTTGAGGAACCGTATTCCCTATCGGGAATTTTTAAACCAACCAGCACTTTTGGGGGAGATGGCCCCACTGGTCTTGTCGGCCGTTTTTCAGGCGGACTTGAGAGGCTCTCTAAAAAGAGCCGCTTCCAGAGATTCCCTTAAAATGCTCAGGATCGATCCGGCCTAAAAGCGCCAGGCGCGCCAGGTGCAGCCGCCGGCCCGGCAGGCGGCGGCAGGCCCGGACCCGGGCCGCCAGCCCCACCACCGCCGGCCCTTCCGCGTTCGGAGAAAGGGAGCCATCCTCCGCCAACCCGAAACCGCGGAAGCGCACGGCGAGGACCAGCGTTCGGCCGGCCGGCGGAGGCCCGAGGAAAAGCCATCGAGGCCGGCCCCGACGGGAAATCAGACGCCCCCTGATCATCCGGCCTTCATCGTCGGCCGTCAGGGAATAGCCGCCGCCCGGCCGTAAAAAGGCGCCTAAATCCACCGGGAACCTCTAAAAATTCGCCGGTTCGCGGCCCGGCCGGCAATTCCCGTTCTATCGCCTGGCCAGGTGATGGCCAGGTGGTGGTCGCCGAGAGGGGCCGGCAGCATGGTGCACCTTCAGTGGTTTTTATAGCTGAAACGCGTGAAACCCCAAACAAGATCACCCCCTAAAAGAGCGGCCGTTTTTAGCGAGTTCCCGTTATGCCCCTGAGCCCGTCTTCAGGTGGCCGATGGGATCGGCCCGGTTCACCGCCCCATGAAAAAACAATATCTTTAGTAGTTTATATTACCAATGGCCGCAAGTCAAGAGCCGGGGAGGCGTATTTCCCCAACCCGGCGAAAAAAAACCTGAAATGGCGGAGGGCGTCCTGACCGAGCGGGTCCGCCCCGGCCTATGGGGGGCGGCCGGCGCCCGGATTTTTGCCGGGGCCGGGCGCCCGCTGACGGAGGACAAGCGGGCCGGCCGCGCTCACGCCCGCCGTTTACCGACCGCCCGATGGCGATGGCTATGGAATGTGAAAATCGCGCGGGAAGAAGGGGCGGCGGATCATGGGGCCACGGTCCGCCGAAGAAAAGCGCATACAATGGCCCGGCCGTTGGCGAAGTCGGTTCTCGGCGGCGGAAGTCCAGTGATTTCGGTCTTTGGCGAAATCACGGGTACGACTTATTTTGTGGCCGGAGTAATAATGGCCCGGCCGGATCCGGCGTCCCGTCGCCACAGTATTTCCTGAGCCGACAAAACACGCGGCGGGCACCGCCCGCGGCGCCCGCCGGCTTGAGGTCGCCGGCGGGATACCCGATCCGGCCGGGCCATGGCCGCCCGGCCAATCCAGAAAAAACCTCCCAGGCTCCATCCACCCCGCTTGGGGCGATATCCGTTTTGGTCACGGGTCGGACCGGCCCGGGAGTCTTTCCAATCGTTGTCCGGTGAAGTATTCCGGCTTTGGTCCAAACACGGCCCGGCCGTACTCCGCGGTTACTTCACCAGGGTTGTTTTCAGGAACTCCTCCAGAACGTCCACCAGGTCTTCCACTGATTTCAGCAGCACATATTCATCGGACTGGTGTATGTTTTCGCCGGCCGCCCCGATCAAGAGGGCGGGCGCGCCGTCCAGCCTCGTCCCCAGGTAGTTGAAGTCGCCGATGGTGGCCAGATACCCGAAGGACGGCTCGGTCCGGCAGACCGTTTTCACCGCCTCCACCAGGCGGACGGCATACGGGTCCGACTCGGGCACCGTATACGGCTGGTAGTATCGGGTGGCCTCGGAGGGATATTGCCTGAGCCCCAGTGTATATCGGCTCTTGAGGTTCAGGCTGTCCAGCAGGTCGCGCACTTCCTGCAGCACGCTTTCCACCTCGTCGCCGGTCACGATGTGCCGCTGCACCGTCACTTTGGCGTATTCAGGCACGCTGCAGGCCCCGCCGTCCGCCGCCATGGCGATGGGGCAGATGCGGCCCGCGCCCAGGAACGGGTCGCGGCGCGGAGTCAGGCGTTCGAGGGCGGCGAGGAATCGGCCGGCGTCGATCGAGGCGTTGATGCCGTCTTCGGGCATGGCCGCGTGGGCGGCCTTGCCGAAGAATTCCACCTGATAGACGAACGAGCCCCTGGCCCCCAGACCCACCGCCGGAAAATCCCTTTTGAGAAAGCCGGCCGACGGTTCGGTGATGATGGAACAGTCCACCCCTTTAAGGGTGCCGTCCTCTATAAGGGCGTTGGTGCCCAGGCCGAAGGGCCCTTCCTCGTCGGAAACCAGGGTCAAAATGATCCTGCCGGAAAAGTTCGGATACGCCCGGGTGAAGTTCCGCATGGCCAGCATCATGGCGCAGCAGCCGGATTTCATATCCAAGGCGCCGAGGCCGTACATCCGGTCGCCCTCGATGACGCCGGCATACGGGTCGCGGGTCCAGCCTTGGGTCAGGGTGACCGTATCGAGGTGGCCGTTGAGGCAGATGGCGGGGCCCTCGCCGGCGCCCGTCGCGACACAGACCACGTTTTCGCCTTGATAGCTGAACGGAAAGGTTTCGTTATACCGGTGGATGGCGGAGTCCAGGCCCTGATTTCTCAACCAGTCGTGGGCATAGCGCATGACTTCTGTTTCATGAAAATACGGGCTCGAGATGGCGACCAGATCCTTCATCAGTCCGATCACTTCATCTCTTGAGGCTGAAGTTCGATTCAGTTGCGGGTTGGTAACAGGTGACAACGGAAGCCTTCCTTTGTGGCGATTATGTTTTCGAGCGCCGCTTGATGGTCGGTCAAGCGGCGCCGGTCTCGGGCCGGGCCCGGTTCAGGCCTGATCCTCAATAGGTTCGGGACATTTGTGGGCCGATATCTCCTTCGGCTCCATCTCCCCGAATTCGGAGCGCATGTTCAAAAAGGTCTTGATATTGAGCACCACCAAAAGAATGCCCAAAGGCGTGGCCACAATGAGGGCGATGGTCTTGATGGTGTTCAGCTGCACCTGGATCAGCGTCAGGATCAAGGGGATGATGGACAGCAGGATGCACCAGTACAGACGGAACAGCGGCGAGGGGTTGTCTTTCTTCAACCTGTTGGAGGCCACCGAGGCCAGGGTGAAGGAGGTGCCGTCCAGGGTGGTGGCCATGAAGAGGATGGCGATAATCACGAAAGCGGCCAGCGCCAGGACGGGGATCGGGGTGGTGCCCAGAATCTCCACAATCATGAGGTTGGCCTGGCCGTTGGCCACCATATCGGCCGCCGGCACCGTGCCGGCCAGCTGCTGCTTCATGGTGTAGTTCTGCACGATGCCGTGCATGACGAAGCAACCCGCCGACCCGGCCACCAGGTTCATCCAGATCATGTCCCTCAGCCGGTGCCCTTTGAAAATCCTGGCGATAAAAACGCTCATGACCGGGCCGAAGGTCATCCAATAGGCCCAATAGAACACGGTCCAATACTGAGGAAAGCCGCCCTTGCTGATGGCGTCGGTCCAGGTGCTCATGCGCACGTATTCCTGAACCATGAGGCCCAGGCCGGTGAGACACATTTCCAGCACGAAGACCGGATTGGCCAAAACAAACAGGAACAGCAGGAAGCCGAGAAAGAGGCCTATGTTGAGGTTACTGATGAAGGACATGCCCTTGTCGAGCCCGACGTAGGACGACAGGGTGAAGACCACGGAAATGACCCCGATGATGGTGACGCTCATCCAGAATCCGGCGGGAAGCCCGGTCAGGGCGGCGGTGCATTCGGAAATCAGCGGTATGGCCAAACCCAAACTGACGCCGCACACGCCGAAACAGGCAAAAATGAAGATGGCGTCAATAAGTCTGGTAAGCGATTTCGGCCATTTGTCGTCATAGAGGGTCGCGCAGACCGCGCTGAGCCGGAACTCTTTTTTACCCCGGAAGTAGAAACTGTAGATTATGGGCATGGCGCAGACGGCATAAAACGTCCAGGCCGTGGGCCCCCAGTGGAAGAAGTTGTAGGCCTGGCCGTATTCCGCGGCCAGAGGGCTTCGGGCGGCAATGCCGAAAGGCGGGTCGTTGTAGTAATACAACACTTCCGTGAAACACCAAAACAAAGCCGAAGCCCCGAAGGAGGCGGAAAACAGCATATTGAATATGGCTATTTTCGAAAATTCAGGCTTATCGTTCCCCAGGTTCAACCGGCCATATTTGGTGACCATGAGGTACACCAGAAAAGCCAGGGCGACCAGGGCGCCGGCCAGGAACATGGTGTCAAGGTTGAAGAGGATCCAGTGGAAAACAACGTCCGCCGCCTGGGTGCTGCTCTCGGGATACAGATAAACCACCGCGCCCAAGACCACCACGAGCACCGTGCTGATGGCGGTGATGGGAATGTTGATGGGCCAACCGTTCTTATTCTCGTTCAAAGCTCAAGCTCCCTTCTGAATGTTTCGCCGCGCCCGCCCGCATCCCCCCCCGAGGCGATGGCTCTGCACACCGAACCAAGGCCGGTCCCGGGGATGCGGATCGACGTCGCCAAGACCCGGGCGGATCCTGGGCGCCCGGGCGGTTATTCATGTATCCTGACCAGGCACCGGTCGGCGCCTTTGGTCTTGCAGGCGCAAACCTCGGCTTTCAGCTTCGGGTTGATTTTTGAATATATTCGTTGATAGCAGGTGTCGCAGTATACGGACATCTTCTTCTTGTCGCCGATCCAGTTCCAGGTTTCTTCCAGGGGGCAATAGGAAACATCCAACTCGATGCCGCCCGGGATATCCTTCACCTCCATGCCCCAGGTCAGGATGTAGGGCATGTCGAAGTAGTCCAGAATGGTGCGGGCGTCTGTATTGGCGATGATTTTGCCGTTACGTTCCAATATGCAGTCGGCCCGGGCGTCCTCGTAGGCTTTGATCAGGCGGGTGTATTCGGCTTCGGCCGCTTCGGGGAAGAACTCCTCCAGCACCTCGCGGAGGTAATAGATGGCCGCGGCGTACCAGCGCATCATCCGCTTCACCCCGCCTTTGACGATGTTGTATTCGGTGTCGTACTGCCAATCCTCGGCCGCATTTTCGCCGGGATAGGGTTCGATCCTCGGCGGCTCCTGGGCATCGCCAGGCAACACCCATTGGAACATGCAGTGATCGTCGCCCTTGGTCATGGTCCGGCAGACCGAGACCACGGCGTCGGGATGATAGGTGGTGGTGAAGCTTTGGTGCAGCTCGTCACAGAACACGTCGCCCATGAGCCCGATGTCATGTTGCCGCATGCGATCCCACATCACGCATTCGCCCGGCGAGACCTTGAGCTTGAGGTTATGGGGGGTCCAGTTGTAATCTTTTTTCCACATGGGGATGAAGGCGTTGTTGACCGGGTTGTCGGTATACACGAACAGGTTTTCCACGTTCACGGGCACGCCCAGCGCCTGCGAGCCTTTTCTGATCTGCTGCCCGCGCCAGTTGGCGTGGCGGCGCAGCCAGGTCCGGGCGGCCGACTCCCCTTTTCTTCCGTACTTTTTATAGAGATCGGGAGCCACCACGATCCAGAACATACTTTCCATGTCATACAGGGGCGGCGTGATCTCGTTGATGGTTGTTTCGTAATTCAGCTCCAGTTTTCGCATGATCCTCTCCCTCGCAATCTGTCCGGTCGTTGTTTGGAACGCTTTTCGCTTGAAAAGCATAGTTGAGTCATGGCCAAAAACAAGTCGCCGCGGTCAATTTTCGCGTTTTGTCCGCGGCTGAAGAGGCCACAGGCAAAACCTTCCGCGGCCGTCACCCTGGAGAACAAGCCCGGAAGGTCACCTGGCGATCGCCCCCGCGCCTTTGATCGCCCGCCGGGGGCCCCGGAAAAGGGCGTTTCAGAGGCGCCCCGGCGGCGATCAGCTGGTCTCGGCTTCAGGTCTCACATTTGATCCGATAATACCACGGCAATGTTTTTCGATGAGGTTGACAAAAGGTTTAAATAAAAATTTTCTTCGTTTTTTTTTCAAAAAAACTTTCCCGCGCCATGGCCCGATAAACACTTTTTAAACATATTTTCTGCTATAATGAACACCCTAAAGGAGCGGTATCATGCACACCATGGATCTACTTATATTTAATGGAAAAATTCGCTCAATGGCCGAGGGCGGCCCAATATATGACTGGTTGGCGATCAAGGATGGAGTTATTACCGACGCCGGCCGGGGGCTCCCGCCGGAGGGGCTCGGGGCCACGGAAACCATCGACCTGGCCGGCCGGTGCGCCCTGCCGGGCATGTATGACAACCACGTGAACCTGGTGGTGGCCGGCATCAACAGCTTTTCCATCAACCTCGGCAAAACGGCCTGCCTGGACGAGGCGCTGGAGATAATTTCCGAAAAAACCAAAAGCGTCTTCCCCGGAGATCTGATCCGCTGCGTGGGGTTCATCGAATCGAACGTGAAGGAGCGCCGCTTCCCCACCCGGCAGGAACTGGATTCCTGCGCCCCCAACAATCCGGTGATCGTCATCAGCGTGGCCCAGCATTGCAGTTCGGTCAATTCCCTGATGCTGCACCGGCTGGCGCTGCCGTATAACCTGGCCGGCATGGGCAAGGGCGCGGGCGACGTGTATTCCGGATACCTGACCTATCAGGCCAATGTCTTTGCCCGAAACAAACTCTTTGCCCAGATGGACGACCGGTTGCGCGCCGAGGCGGTCAACCGGGTGGTCAAATTGGCCATCGCCAACGGGCTGACCAACCTGGTCACCTTTGAAGGCGGCTATATCTCCCACGAGAACCATGCCCGGTACATTATGGAAAACCGGTCGGCCTTTCCCGTCGACATAAAAATGTTCTATCAGTCGTCGGACCTGGAGCGGGCCAAAAGCCATCATCTGGAACAGATCGGCGGCATGTTCCTCGACGGCACCTTCACTGGCCGGTCGGCCGCCATCTCCGCCGACTATCTGGACGCCGAGGGGTCCGGCCTCCTCTATTTCACCCAGGGCGACATCAACAGCCTGGTCCTCCACGCCCACCAGGCCGGCTTTCAGCTGACCGGCCACTGCGACGGCGACCGGGCGGTGGAGCAGCTCATCGCCGCCTATGAATACGCGCAATCGAAACACCGCCGCGACGGCCTGCGGCACCGGATCGAGCACTGCGAACTGTTCAATCCGGATCTCATCCGCCGGGCCAGGGAACTCGACCTGGTCCTGTCGATGCAGCCGGCCTATGAACACCACTGGGGAGGCGAGGCGGGGATGTACCAGCGGTCCATGGGCGTTCTCGGCACCCGGACCAATCCCTGAAGGGAACTTCTGGACGCCGGCCTGGTCATCGCCGGCGGCTCCGACTACGACATCACGGACATCAACCCCTGGCTGGGTATCCACATGGCCGTCAATCACCCCAACGCGCATTCGCGCATCACCGTTGGCGAGGCCATCAAAATGTACACGGCGGACGGCGCCTACGCCGTGTTTGAGGAAAAGACCAAGGGGAGTCTGGCCGTCGGCAAAAGGGGTGACCTCATCGTCCTCGACCGGGACCCGTATGAAACGCCTCCGGAAGCGCTGAAGGACATTCGGGTGCTGACGACCGTCAAGGAAGGCAACATCCTCTACCACCAGGACGAAGTGGTGGAAATATGACCAGCGGCCCCGACCGCCGGAGGCGACTATGAAAAGCCCCACCCTGGAACTGACCACCCTGGGCGATTTCAGAATATCGTTCTGCGGCGAAGACCTGATGAGCCACCTCAGCGGCAAGGCCCTGGCCCTCTTGTGTTATCTGTCCCTGAGCAAGAACCAGGCCGCCGGCCGGGACCTCTTGGCCGGCCTCTTCTGGAACGAGGAGGAAACCGAATCGGCCCGATATAACCTCAGGTTCACCATGTGGAAGATCAAGAAATTTTTTCGCGAAACATATTCTCTGCCTGACATATTCTACGCGGACAAAAAGACCGTCAAGCTGTATCCCGACATTGAGGTGAAGGCCGACTTTTTGGAGGTGAAGAAACTCTACGAGCGGTCCCAGGCCGCCGCCGATCCGGTTCCGGTTTATGAGGCGATACGCGAACTGTATCAGGGCGACTTTTTGGAAAATTACGAATTCAAGAACTGCCACAAGCTCAACGACTGGATCTTTGAGGAAAAGGAAGATCTGCAATACGTCTATTTCAAGGCGCTCGAGGCCCTGGCGGAATACTATCTCGGCCGGTCCGCCTTCAAAAAGGCCATCGATATCTATCGCGGCCTGCTGAAAACCAACCCCTTCATGGAAGATCTGCATGTGGCCCTGATCCGGGTGTTTTTGGCCATGGGCGACCGCAGCGGCGCGTTCAACCAGTATGAGCGGTGCGTCACCATCCTCCGCGACGAACTGAACGTGGCCCCCATGGAGAGCACCCGAAAAGTCTATGACGAAATCGTGCGCGGCCGGCCCCAGGCCGGCGGCGCGGAGGCGGGCAGCGGGACCGCGGCGGCCGGGCCGCCGGCGGAGACTATGCGAGTGATCCGCTACGAAAGCCGCGAAGCCCTGTTCAAGGCCCGCGAGACGCTTGAGCCGGCCAGCGGCACTCTCTTCACCGACTGCGGCCCCACCGGGGGGTTGGCGTATTACTGGCTCTGGAACCTTCTGGAGGAACTGTTGGACACGGCGGAGGAAGCGCGCCTCAGGGGCATAGCGGCGTATTATTGGAAAGACGTCATGGTGTATAACAGTCGCGTGGGTGAGCTGCTGGCGGCCGAGGAATGCCAGAGCCCGAGCCACCCGGCCGATGTCATCCGGGGGTTTTCCTCCCTGGCGTCGATACTGAAAACGGCTTTCCCCGACGGCGGCCTGCATATTTTCATCGACGGCTTTGACCGGATGGACAAGGAATCCTCCGATTTCTACCGGTTCCTCACCGCCAGGCCGAAAAAAATCGGCCTGACGCTGCACCTGTGCGACACATAAAGCTCACTCGTTCGACGGCGCCGCTATCTCCACCAACAAGATGCGGCGCTCGCCGTTGGCGACGGGTTTGAAGTCGCGGCGCAGGCGGGCCAGGCCGGCCGCGGTGGCCAGGTCGAGACGATTGGTCCTGGCCCCCGCCGTGGTGTGATAGAGCCACAGGGCGGGGGGCTCGGAGACGATGACCCCCACATGGTAATAGGAGACCCCGGCCGGAAAGCGCCGGTCCGGCTTGGAGAGGACGAAAAATCCCATCCGGCCCGGCGTGAATTGGCTGAGGATCTCTTCCAGCCGGGGGCTGTGGATATCCACCCCCCAGCCTTGCGGCCGGCCCTGGCCGCGGACGATGGGGGTCTGGCCGGGGTTTTCCGGCTCGGGTAGCAAGCGATGGGGATGATCCTGGGACAGGTTGAGGATGAGGTCCAATCCGAAATCCCAATCCTGGCCCAAAGGCGAGCCGGGGCCCGAATCCCCATGGCGGTCGCGGATCGCCTCGCCGAGGGGAAAGTCGCGGCCCCGGATCCGGCCGGCCGCGGCCACCGTGAAGCCGCTGCAATTGAAGCCCGGCTGGCCGGCCGCCAGATCGGGCCGCTTGAAAGTCACCCAGCGGCCTTGCGCATCCAGAGCGCCGTCCGCCCGAAAGGGGATGCCCAAAAAACCGGCCAGAGCCTCGGTCATGGCCGGGGCGGCCGGCCGAAAGGCTCCCGGCCCGGCGGCCGAAGCCTCCTCCGCCCCGGCCGCCGGGCCGGGCCAGAGAACGCCCATGCAGACCCAAAAGGCGGCCGCGCCAAGACGCTGGAATTTCAAGACCGGGGCTCCTCGGGGGCCCGAAAATCGGGATGGCCGCTCCAATAGATGATGCGGCCGCAGTTGGGACAGTTCAGGATTTTTTCATTGCGCTGCAACTCGTTATACAACTGCGGCGGAAAACCCAGGCGGCAGGCCAGGCACAGGCCTTCGGCCGCGGCCGTCACCGCCCGGCCGGCCCTGGCCTTGGCGATTTCACCATACCGCCTCAACTGATCCTGAGGCAGAGCGGCGACCAGGGCCTGGCGACGGGCCTGCAACTCGGTCAGTTGACTTTGGCGCTCCCGCCCGTTCCGCTCCACAGCCGCCGATTTCGATTCCCAGGCGGCCCGCTCTTCAGCCGCCAGCGCATCCTGATCGGCGATTTCCACCTCACGCTTTTCCATCTTGTCCAGCAGCGCCAGGATCTCGTCCTCCACCTCCGCCACCCGGCCGGTGAGGAATTCGGCCTCTTTGGCCAGCGCGGCGTATTCATTATTGTTCTTGACCGTCAGATGGCGTTTTTCATTGTTTTTCTTGCGGCCCGACAAGTCGGCCACCTCCCGTTCCAAAGCCTGGTGGCGGGCCTTCATATCGGCCAGGGCCTGGCGGCCCTCGGTCAAACGCGCCTCGGAAGCTTTCAGGCGGGCCGCGCCCTGGGCCAGTTGGGCCGCGTCGTCCTCCAAGGCTTGGCGATGGCCGCGGCACAGGTCGTCGACCTCTTGCAGGTTCTTCAGGTCAAGCAGGGTAGCGTTCATCCAATCTCCTTCATAAAATCGGCGGAGTTTTTTAGAAAAGGTTCCAGGCCGGGGCCTGGGCCAGCGCTTGGCACTCCACATCCAGGTTCCGGCGCCCGATTTCGGCGCCGAGGGCGCGGGCCAGGGCGGCCACGCCGGGCCACTCGGTTTCGAAATGTCCCAAATCCACCAACGTCAGGCCCAGGCCGGCGGCTTCCAAGGCGGTGTGGTAGTCCGCGTCGCCGGTTATGAGGACCTGGGCGCCCTGGCGCCGGGCCTGGTGGATAAAGCGCCCGCCGGAACCGGGCAAGAGGGCCACCCGGTTCACCAGGCCGGGCCGGAGGCCCGCCCAGCGGAAAGCGCCGAAACGGCGGCGCAGTTCGTCCCCGAGATCCCGCGGGGGATCCCAGTGGCCGATCAGGCCCAGGCCCTGGTCCCGGCCATACACCCGGACCGGATGGAATTCAAAGGCCGGCTCCTCATAGGGGTGATGCCGAAAAACCGCCTGCGTGGCCCGCTCGGCCAGGTCGCGGGGCACGACGACTTCCAGGCGGCTCTCGCGGGTTCGGGCCTCTTCGCCGGCCTGGCCGATAAAGGGCTTACCCCGGTCGGGAACCCGAAAGCCACCCTGGCCCGAGGCCTCGAACCAGCAGCGGTCATAATCCCCCACCACCCCGGCCCCGGCCGCGAACAGCGCCTCGCGCACCCGCGACTCGTAGCCGGCCGGGACAAAGACCACCAGCTTGTAAAACTCGCGGGCAGCCGGCTCCAGGGGGGTCCGGTCGGTAAGTTCCAAAAAGTCGGCCAGGGCCCGGGCCACCCCTTGGCTGGCGGAATCCCAATTGGTGTGGGCGGCCACAATGGACAAACCGCCCGCCGCGGCCGCCTTGATCAGGGCGCCGGCGCCGGTGGTAAAGTTGATGTTTTTCAGGGGTTTGAAGATGAGCGGGTGGTGGGTGAGGAGCACATCGCAGCGGGCGTTCAGGGCCTCGGCCACGGTCTCGGGGGTGGCATCCAGGGCCAGGCCGACCCTTTTGACTTCCTGATCGGGCGACCCCGCTTGGAGGCCCGGGTTGTCCCAGTCGGCGGCCAGATCAGGTGGCGCCAACTGGTGGACCATGGATATAAAATCCCTCAGCAGCATGGGCGTCCTCCCGTGGCGGCGTCGGTGAAACGCCCCGTCCGGGGTCTCATGGCCAAATTTTGACCATGGGACGCCAGGGTACGCCGATCCTGTTGAACGCGGCGGGCCGGGGCGGAAAAGTGGTGGGCCCCCCAGGACTCGAACCTGGAACCGACCGGTTATGAGCCGGGGGCTCTAACCATTGAGCTATGGGCCCGTAAATCAGCCGCATTGGGTACTATACCCTGTTCCCGCCCGATTCGCAAGTTTTTAGCGGCATTATGTTTTCAGCGGCCTGGGCACCTGAGCCGTTCTCCAGGCCGGACCCGGCCGGATGTCTTCACGTGGCCCGTTCGAAGTTCACCCAATTCGCTCCGCGTAGGCTGAGTCAATCAACGTCAGGCAGTGATCTGATTCAAAACCCGTCAGCCTGGCGTCACGTGGTCCATTACTGGCCCGCTTCTTCCCGGGCTTTAACCATATCCCGCTGGGTGGCCTGAAACCCGTAACGCATAGACCGCAGTGGATAGTCTTTTCCGCCATAATCAGGCGGCGTCAGTTGAATCGTTCCGTGGGGTAAAAAAACATCGCGGATCTGGT
>JAVBTP010000093.1:0-4223 GCA_031556115.1 Candidatus Adiutricaceae bacterium | reverse complement strand
GGATTTCGTCTTTCACCTCGCCGGCCTGGTGGCCGTGCCTGAAAGCGTGGAAAATCCGGCCAAATGCCTGGAACTGAACGATGTCGGCGTTTTTCACCTCTATCAGGCGGCGGCGGCCCGAAAGGTGCGGCGGGTGGTCTTTTCCTCCAGCAGCGCGGTGTATGGCGACCTGCCGACGCCCCATCACGAGGAGTTGTGTCCCCGGCCCAGCACGCCCTACGCCATCCACAAACTGCTGGGCGAGCATTACGGCCTTTTTTTTCATGAATACCGCGACCTGGAGTCGGTCTACCTGCGATATTTCAACGTCTACGGCCCCCGCCAGCGGCCCGACTCCCCCTATTCGGGGGTCATTTCCCTGTTTTTGGACCGGCTGCGGACGGGGCGGCCCGGCCTGATCTTTGACGACGGCTGGCAAACCCGCGACTTCGTCCATGTCAGCGACGTGGTCCGGGCCAATCTGGCCGCCGCCGAAGGTTCAGGGCTCTCCGGCCTGGCCCTGAATATCGGCAGTGGCCGGCCCGTCACTATTTTGGCTCTCCACCGTCTCCTGGCCGAGGTGACCGGCCGGACCGATCTGGCCCCCGTCTTCGCCCCGCCCCGGCCGGGCGATATCCGCCACTCCTCCGGTCCGGTGCGTCTGGCCGCCGAACGCCTGGGATTTCAAGCCCGCACCGGGTTGCGGGAGGGCTTGGCCGAAACCTGGCAATGGTTCTCCGAGGAAGTATGACCTTCAGCATCGCCCGCTTCGCGCGCACCAATAAAGTCTTTCTCATCTGGACGGCCTTCGCCGGGCTTCTGTATCTCCTCAGGGACATGTTCGGCCTGATCTTCATCACCTATATTATGTGCTTCATCATCAGCGGCCTGACCCACCGCCTCCACCGCATGGCCAAACTGCGGCGCCGCTTGATGGTGGTGGTCATGTACCTGTTGTTCCTGACGGCCATCGCCGCCTTCATCTTCATCCTGACCCCCCGGCTCTTGAGCGAGGCCAAAAATTTCACCGAGCAACTGCCCCGCACCCTGATCACCATCGAACAATGGACCGATGCCCAACTGGCCGAAAACGACACCCTGGCCCCCCTGGCGCAAAAAATCCGGCACATGCTGACCCCGGAGCAGATGATCCTCAAAGGGTGGGGCCTGGGCCGGGGCGCTTTGGAAAAAGTGGTCCATTACATCAGTTGGTTTTTCCTGGCCCTCCTGTTCAGTTTCCTGATCATGCTGGACCTGCCGCGCCTGATGCGCAGCGTCAGGGCGCTGCGATTTACCCGGCTGTCGTCGGTCTACGCGGCCACGGCCGACAGCGTCATCCTTTTCGCCAAGGTGGTGGGGGAAAATTTTCGGGCCCAGATCATGATTTCGGCCGTCAACACCACCCTGACGGCCATCGGCCTTCAGGTTCTGGGCATCGGCGCGGCCGTGCTTTTATGCACCCTGGTCTTCATCTGCGGCCTGATCCCGGTCCTGGGGGTTTTCATCTCTTCGGTGCCCATCATCCTGATGGCCATCAACACCGGCGGCATACCGCTGGGGCTGTGGGCCCTGGTGATGATCATCATCATCCATATGGTGGAAGCCTACATCCTCAATCCCCGCATCGTCTCCGCGGTTCTGAATATCCACCCGGTCCTGACCCTGATCATCCTCTACATCGCCCACAGCCTCATCGGCCTGTGGGGGATGCTCCTGGGGGTGCCCATTTCCATCTATATCTACCGGCAGTTGGTTATCGGCGTCAACTCCAAACCCAAACCCGGCCAGGCCCCGCCGATGGCCATCCCCACCGGGGAGGAAATGGCGGTCCTGGCCGAAGAGGTGGCCGCGGTGGCCACCGAAGTGGCGGCTGAAGCGGGCGCGGCGGCCGAGGCGAAGGACAGAGGCTCCACAGAGGCGGGACATGCCGAAAAATAGAGTTTTTCCCGGGCTGGCGGTGGCCATGGGGCTCTTTTTCGCCCTGGCTTTTGACGTCGGGGCCCAGGAAAAGCTCCGCGTGGTCATGCTGGGCGACAGCCTGACCGCCGGCTTCAACTGGGCGGCGGCGTTCCCCGGAGCCGAAGTGGTCAATCTCGGCCACAGCGGCGACACCACCCGGGCCATCCTCGAGAGGTTGGATGCGGTGGAAGCCCGCCAACCGGAGATGATCTTTCTCCAAGCCGGCATCAACGACCTCGGGCGGATGGAAAAGCGAAAAATCATCCTTCAGAATCATTTAAAAATCTGGGATGAATTACGCCGGAGCCTCCCCGCGGCCAAATTGCGCGTGGTCTCCCTTTTGCCGGTCGCCGGTGAGCGTTTTACCGGCTGGAACCAGGCCGTTCGCGATCTCAACCATCGGCTGAGCCGGGAGGCCGACTCCAGGGGCATACCCTTCATCGACCTCTACCCGGCTCTGAGCGACCACCAGGGCCGTCTGCGGGCCGAGTTCACCACCGACGGCCTGCACCTGAAAGGGGCGGCCTACGACCTCTGGGCGGCCGCCCTGGCGCCGTATATCAACGAAGGAAAGTGACATGGCTTTACGCGGCGACGCCATAATCATGCTGGGGGACAGCCTGACCGCCCAAAACGACTGGGGGCGGCCGTTCCCCGCTCTGAACATCAAAAATTTGGGGATCAACGGCGACACCTGCCCCGGGGTCCGGGCCCGGCTGAGCGAGGTCACGGCGCTGCGCCCGGCCGTGATTTTTCTCCAGATCGGAATCAACGATTTTCTGCGGGGCGCCCCGCCCGAGGACCTCGTCGCCAGCCACCTGCGGATTTGGGAGGAACTGGCCGCCGACCGGCCGCCGGTCAAACTGTGGATCCTCTCCCTGACTCCGTACCTGGAGGCGGCCCTGCCCGGCCTGGCCCCCAACCTGGATATCTTGTACATCAACCACCGTCTGGCCGAGGAAGCGGAAAAACGCGGGCTGGGGTTCATCAACCTCTTCAGCGCCCTGGCCGACGAGAACCATCAGTTGCGGCTGGAATACACCAGCGACGGCGTCCACCTGACGCCCGAGGGCTATCGGGTCTGGGAGAGCCTCCTCAAGCCCGCCCCGCCCCTTTCGTGAACCGATATGGCGGGCACGTACTTCACCGGCCTGGGGCTGGGATTCAGCCTGATTTTGGCCATCGGCCCCCAGAACGCCTTTGTCCTGCGGCAGGGGCTGCGGGGAGAACACGTCCTGCCGATCTGCCTGATCTGCGCGGTGTCCGACGCCGCGTTCATCATCTTCGGGGTGACGGGTTTCCAGGCCGTGCTGGAACGCCACACCTGGCTGGAGCCGGCCCTGCGGTACGGCGGGGCGGCTTTTCTCTTCTGGTTCGGGGTCCGCAGCTTCCGGGCGGCCCTGAAGACCTCGGAAGGCCTGTCGGCTTCGGACCGGCCGCCGGCGCCCCTGGGGCGGACGTTGGCCTTCTGCCTGGCCCTGACCTGGCTCAACCCCTATGTGTACCTTGACACCGTGGTCATGCTGGGGCTCCTGTCCACCGGTTTTCCAGGCGCGGAGTTCCAGTTCGCGGCCGGGGCGGTGAGCGCCTCGTTCATTTTCTTCTTCGGCCTGGGCTACGGGGCCGCCCTGCTCAGGCCGCTTTTCGCCAAAGCCCGAACCTGGCGGATTCTGGAGACCACCATCGGCCTTCTGGTCTGGTCCGTGGCCCTCAAGCTGATGGCGGCCTCCTGACCGGGCGTGGCCGCCGAACGGCCCGGCCCAGTATTTCATACCAACGAGGGAACCATGACCCAGAAAAACGCCGCCGCCGACATCCTCGCCGAAGGCCTTCAAGTGCTGCGATGCGAAGCCGAGGCCCTGGAGACGCTGGCCAAAGGGCTGGACCAAAGCTTCGTCCAGGCCATCGACCTTCTTCTGAAAATAGAAGGCCGGGTGGCGGTGACCGGCATGGGCAAAAGCGGCCACGTGGCCCGCAAGGTGGCCGCCACCCTGGCTTCCACCGGCACCCCCGCCTATTTCATCCACCCGGCCGAGGCCAGCCACGGCGACTTGGGCATGATCACCCCCAAAGACGCGCTCCTGGCCTATTCCAACTCGGGGGAAACCGATGAGATGAGCGGCATTCTGGCTTTCTGCGCCCGCCACCAACTGCCGGTCATCGGGGTGACCAAGCGGCCCGACAGCTTATTGGGCCGCCAGTCGGCACTGGTCCTGACCCTGCCCGACCTGCCCGAGGCCTGCCCCATCGGGGCCGCGCCCACCACCTCCACCACCATGATGATG
>JAVBTP010000060.1:0-4328 GCA_031556115.1 Candidatus Adiutricaceae bacterium | reverse complement strand
AAGATTTCGAACACCTGGCCGCCGGCGGCCAACCGGTGGCCTTAAGCAGCATGTGCGCGGTTTTCGCCCAGACCGAGCTGGTGGCCCAGATCGCCAAGGGCGTCAGCCGGGCCGACCTGGCCGCCGGCCTGGTGGCTTCTCTGGCCGCCCGCCTGAAAGCCCAGTGCGGGCGGCTGTTCACCAACAGCGCCAACAGCCCGGTGGCCCTGACCGGGGGGCTGAGCCGCCTGCCGATTTTTGCCGATTACCTGGCCCGCAGCCTGGAGCGGCCGGTGATCATCCCCCCCAACGCCCCGTACCTGGCCGCCCTGGGCGCCGCCCTGTTAGCGGAGGAACAACTGAGGAACCATGACCGCTGAAAGCCTGACCAACTTACGAAAAATTTTTGAAACGAATCCGTTGCGCCTGGACGAAGCCAAAGAAAGAGGCCGAAAGGTGGTGGGGCATTACTGCCTCTACAGCCCCATGGAAATGGCCGTGGCCGGCGGGGCCATCGCCGTCAGCCTTTGCGGCACCAGGCAGGACGCCGTGCCCAAGGCCGAGGAAATTTTGCCCCGCACCCTCTGCCCGCTGATCAAAAGCAGCTTCGGCTTCGCCCTCCTGGACTCCTGCCATTACCTGGCCTCCAGCGATCTGGTGGTGGCCGACACCACCTGTGACGGCAAAAAGAAGATGTATGAGCTTTTGGGCAAGATGAAGGACCTGCACCTGTTGCAGTTGCCCCAGAACCAGGATCCGGCCACGGCCCGCCCCTATTGGGAGCACCAGTTCAGCCTGCTGCGGGACAGGATGCGGGAAAAATTCCAGGTACCCGTCAGCGACGACGATTTGCGAAAAGCCATCAAGCTGATGAATGAAGAGCGGCGGGCCCTGAAAAATCTTTTCGACCTTTCGAAAAGCCCCCGGCCGCCGTACACCGGCCTGGAATTGATGGAAATCAGTTTCAAAACCGGCTTCCTGCCGGACAAGGCCGAAGCGGTCAAATACCTGGAAACGTTATATGAAGAAGGCTGCCGGATAATGGCCGAAGGCCTGAGCCCGGTGCCGGCGGGCGCGCCCCGCCTTTTGCTGACCGGGGTGCCCTCAGGCATGGGCTCCCACAAGGTCACTCAACTGGCCGAAGAGCTGGGCGCGGTGATCGTGGTGGCCGACAACTGTTCCAACTACAAAAAAGTCAGCCTGTTCATGGACGAGGAGGCCCCTCCCCTGAAGGAAATGGCCGACCGCTATCTGGACTTGCCCTGCGCGGTCATGTCGCCCAACCCCGGCCGTTACACCCGGCTTCGGCGGTTGGCGGCCGATTTTACCGTGGACGGGGTTATCGATCTGGTCTGGCAGGGCTGCCAGCCCTTTGCCACCGAATCCTATTCGGTGCGCGAATTCGTCCAGTCTGAACTGGGCTTGCCATATCTGATGCTGGAGACGGATTATTCCACCAGCGATCTGGCGCCGCTGAAGCTGCGCCTGGAAGCGTTTCTCAATCGTTAGGGCGCTTTTCCGTTTATGGGATCGCGTCCTCGTTCAATACGATAAGTCTCGATAAGGAGTTTGGCCATGTTGAAAAAATTTTGGGCGCTGGCGGGGTTCATCATACTGTCGGCCGCCCCGGCCCCGGCCCCGGCCCAGGACCTGCCGTCGCTCAAGGTCGGCTATATCTTCACCACCAACCATACGCCCCTGATCGTGGCCATGAGCGAGGGGCCGAAGATGAATTTCGGCGGCTACAGCCTGGAACCGGTGGTGCCCAAGGAAAAATACCGTTTCCTGAAAGACGGCCGGCCCCTGGCCCTTCTGGATGTGGTGGTGGCCAAAAGCGGCGCGGAGACCACCACCCTTTTTGCCCAAAAACATTTGGACGTGGCCCTGGCCTCCATCACCGCCATCATCGCCGGCATTGACAAGGAAGTGCCGATCAAGATAGTGGCCCCGCTGGTTTTGGTCAGCGGCGGCCTGGTGGTGCCGGAGGATTCGGGGATCAAGGACTGGGCCGGATTCGTGGCCTCCGTCAAGGCGGCCAAGGAGCCGGTGAAAATCGGCTACCACTCCCCCACCAGCGCGCCGCTGATTATTACCGAAAGCGCCCTGCGGTCCGAAGGGCTGGTCATCAGCCGCGACCCCAATGACACCCGGGCCCGGGTGATCATGGTCGACCTCACGGAGACCGCCAACCGGCTGCCCGCCCTGGCCAGCCGCCAGGTCGAGGCGGTGACGGGGCCGGCCCCTTTTCCCCAGACCGCCGTGGCCAAGAAGAGCGGCCGGTTCATCACCGAGTTGCGGGACATGCCCCCGGCCGGGAAATGGACCAACTACCCTTGCTGCGTGGTGAGCGCCAGCGACGAACTGATCGCCGGCAACCCCGAACTGTTGCGGGAGTTCGTGGCCTTCATCATCGCGGCCAACGACTGGAGCAACCGCCACAACCGGGAGGCCGGCGTCATCGCCGCCAAGTGGCTGGGGCTCTCCGAAGAGGTGGGGACCAGGTTGAACCAGCGCTTCGTCACCGCCTTCGGCGATCAGTGGAAAGAGGCCGCCGCCGGTTATCTGGAGGTTTTGAACCAGGCCGGCTATTTCAAGGGCGCTTTGAAAGACAAGTCTTTCCAAGACGGCGAAGCGATGCTTTTGGACGAACGCTTCATGCGCTGAACGTCGAAGTATTAACCCGGCAGTTGGCGAAGTCGGTTCTCGGCGGCGGAAGTCCAGTGATTTCGGGCTTTGGCGAAATCACGGGTATGACTTATTTGGTGGCCGGAGTAATAACCGCCTGAATCGAGGCGACGGGGCGCGGACGGGGCGGGCGGCCGCGCCCCGGCTTTTTTCGGCCGACGACGACCGCCGCCCTCAGCGAGTGACATGGCCACTTTCAAAAAAATCAGTTGGTCTTTTTTCCAGCCCCTGATCGTGCCGGCGCTGTTTCTGGCGATCTGGCAGTTTGCGGCCGAACGGCTCGGCAACCAGGTCATCCTGCCCCCGGTGGGCCAGGTTCTGGAAATTCTGGTCCATCCGAACGCGGACCTGCTTTCCATGGGTTCGCTCCTCACCAACGTGGGGGTCAGCCTGTCGCGGGTGCTGGCCGGCTACGCCCTGGCCGCGCTTGTGGCCGGGCCTCTGGGGGTGGCCATAGGCTATCACCCTTGGCTGGGCCGTTTTCTGAACAGCTTCCTGGGCCTGTTCCGCTCCATCCCGCCCCTGGCCTGGGTGCCGTTGGTCCTGGCCTGGTTCGGAGTGGCCAGCCTGGCCTCGGTCACGGCCATGCCGGTCAACGGTCTGTACGTCTATTTCCACAACGTCAAGCTGTCGATGCTGTTCATCATCTTCATCGGCGGCTTCTATCCCATCCTGACCAGCGCCGTCCACGGGGTGCGGATGGTCCCGGCCACCCTTCTGGACGCGGCCCGCGTGCTGGGCGCCGGCCGACGGGACATTTTTGGCAAAATACTGCTGCCGGCGGCCGCTCCGGATATCGTCAACGGCCTGCGCATCGGCCTGGGGGTCTCCTGGATGTGCCTGGTTTCGGCGGAAATGCTCCCCGGCAGCCTTTCGGGCGTGGGTTACCTGATCACCCACGCCTATACCGTGGCCCAGACGGATATCGTGGTGGCCGGCATGGTCAGCATCGGGGTCATCGGGGCCGGGCTGGACGGGCTGTTCAGGCTGCTGGAGGAACGGAAATTCAAATGGAAAAAGTTGACCCGATGAGCCCGGCCCTGTCGATCAAGGGGCTCTCCAAATCCTATGCCGACGGCCAGGGGCGGGTGGTGCGGGCCGTGGCCGAAGTGGATCTGGACGTGGCCGAAAACAGTTTCGTCTGCCTGGTGGGCCCCTCCGGCTGCGGCAAATCCACCCTTCTGCGCCTCATGGCCGGGCTGGACCGGCCCACCGGCGGGCGCATTCTGGTCGGGGGCCGGCCGCCCAAGGGCCCCCGGCCGGAAGTCGGCTTGATTTTTCAGGAATACTCTCTCTTTCCCTGGCGGACCATTATCGACAACGTCACCATCGGGCCT
The DNA here is from genome assembly GCA_031556115.1 of Candidatus Adiutricaceae bacterium. GTDB lineage: Bacteria > Desulfobacterota > Desulfarculia > Adiutricales > Adiutricaceae > Adiutrix. The sequence continues at coordinate 327 of JAVBTP010000060.1, read as the reverse complement.
GAATTCAAAGGGGTTGAAAAATCCGGCCGTCTGGCCCTCGGCCGGGAATATCTGGAACTGGTCGGCCTGGCGGACCGAGCCCGGGCCTATCCCCACGAACTCTCCGGGGGCATGCGCCAGCGGGCGGCCATCGCCCGGGCCCTGGCCAACCAGCCTGACATCCTCCTGATGGACGAACCCTTCGGCGCCCTTGACGCCCACACCCGAATCCTCCTGCAAAAAAGCCTTTTGGACATATGGGAAAAACGGCGCAAAACCGTGGTTTTCGTCACCCACAGCGTGGATGAGGCCGTTTTTCTGGCCGACGTCATCGTCATCATGGGCACC
>JAVBTP010000245.1:0-3864 GCA_031556115.1 Candidatus Adiutricaceae bacterium | reverse complement strand
GCCTCTACACCGACGATCTCAAGCCGGAAGGCATGCTGTACGGCCGGGCCCTGCGGACCCCCGCGCCGCGGGTGCTGGTGAAGGGAATCGACGTCGGCGAGGCGCGGAAACTGCCCGGCGTCAAAGCCGTCATGCTGGCCGAGGACATTCCCGGCCACCGCTACCTGGGGCACCTGCCGACCACCCACGACTGGCCGGCCCTCATCGCCGTGGGCGAGGAGACCCGCACCATCGGCGACGCCCTGGCCCTGGTGGCCGGCGAAAGCTGGGCCGTGGTCACCGAGGCGCTGAAGCTCATCAAGGTCGACTATGAGGAACTGACTCCCCTGACCAGCCCGGATATGGCCCTGGCCGAGGGTGCGCCCAAGATCCACCCCAAAGGCAACGTCCTCCAGGTGGAAAAGCTCTATCGCGGAAACCCCGGGGAGGCCCTGGCCCGGTCCAGACACGTGGTCACCAATGTCTATGAACTGCCCTTCACCGAGCACGCTTTTTTGGAACCCGAATGCGCGGTGGGCCAGCCCGACGGCGACGGGGTCCTGCTCTTCACCGGCGGGCAGAGCATCTATGACGAGCGGCGGGAGTGCGCCCGGGTCCTGGGCCTCCCCCCGGAAAAGGTGCGGGTCCGCAGCATGCTCGTGGGCGGCGGCTTTGGCGGCAAGGAGGACATGAGCGTGCAGCACCACGCGGCCCTCCTGGCCTGGAAGACCCGGGCCCCGGTCAAGGTCAGGCTGACCCGCCAGGAGAGCCTCAACATCCACCCCAAGCGCCACGCCATGCGGGTGGAGATGAGCACGGGCTGCGACGAAAACGGCCGCCTGACGGCCATGCGCTGCCGCCTGACCTCCGACACCGGCGCCTACGCCTCTCTGGGCGGCCCGGTTTTGCAGCGGGCCTGCACCCACGCCGCCGGCCCCTACAATTACCAGAACGTGGACATCATCGGCACGGCCGTCTATACCAACAACCCGCCGGCCGGCGCCTTCCGGGGCTTCGGGGTCACCCAGACGGTATACGCCACCGAATGCAACCTCAACCAGTTGGCCAAGATGGCGGGGATCTCCGACTGGGAGATCCGCCACCGCAACGCCTTGAAACCGGGCGACGTCAGGCCCAACGGCCAGATCGCCGACCCCTCCACCGCCCTGGTGGAAACCCTGTTGGCGGTGAAGGAGGAATATGAAAAAGCCCCCCTGGCCGGCCTCGCCTGCGCGTTCAAAAATGCGGGCGTGGGGGTGGGCCTTCCGGATACCGGCCGCTGCCGGCTGGAAATCAAGGGCGGCCGGGTCCGCCTTTTCACCAGCGCGGCCTGCAACGGTCAGGGCCTGGGCACGGTAACCACCCAAATGGTGGCCACCTATGCCGAGATCGACCATCATTTGATCGTGGCCGAGCCGCCCGACACCGCCAACAGCCCCGACTCGGGCACCACCACCGCCTCGCGCCAGACCGTCTTCACCGGCGAGGCCGCCCGCCGGGCGGCCCTGAAACTCAAGGAAGCTTTGGCCCAGAAGACCCTGGACGATTTGGAAGGCCAGGAGTTCTATGCCGAATATTTAGGCGAAACCGACCCCATGGGTTCCCTGAAACCCAATCCCGTCAGCCACATCGCCTACGGCTACGCCACCCATCTGGTGATTCTGAACCCGGAGACCGGGCTGATGGAAAAGGTCATCGCCGCCCATGACGTGGGCCGGGCGGTCAATCCCCAGGCCCTGGAAGGCCAGATCGAAGGCGGGGTGGTGACCAGTCTGGGCTATGGCCTGACCGAGGATTTCCCTTTGAAGGACGGCGTCCCCCAGGCCAAGTTCGCCACCCTGGGCCTGTTCAAGGCCCCCGGCGTTCCGCCCATAGAAGCCCGCTATCTGGGCAAAGTCAGCACCGACCTGGCGGGCGGGGCCAAAGGAGTGGGCGAGATCTCGGCCATCCCCACCGCCCCGGCCCTTCAGGGCGCCTACTTCAAACGCGACGGCCGGTTCCGGACCAGGCTGCCTCTGGAGGATACGCCGTATAGCAAGAAAAAGCCCACCGCCTGACCGGCGGAGAGGAGCATGGAGAAAGGCGGCTCTCGAGGGGCCGCCTTTTTATAGACCCGGCCGCTGAACATGTTCATTCTCGGACGGCCGAATTCAGTGTTTCGGGCTTTGGCGAAATCACGGGTATGGCTTATTTTGTGGCCGGAGTAATATTGACCCGCCGATTAAACTTATTCAGGGTGATTTCGGCAAAGCCCGAAATCACAGAGGCTTGGTCGTCCGAGAATGAATATGTTTAACCACCGGATCTATAAAAGCAGTGAATGCGCCCTGATTCGGTGCCCCCCGAACCGGGCGGGCGGGATTTCTTTTTCGGCGGTCAGGGGACCTGAGGTCAAAAAGGTTCGCTTTTTTTTCGCTGATCCCGCGCGGTCAAGGCTTTGCCGATGGTGTCCAGAAAGACGCCGAGCTTGATGGGTTTGGCGATATAGCCGTCCATGCCGGCGCTCAGGGCCGACTGGATATCCTCTTTGAAAACGTTGGCGGTCATGGCCAGGATGACCACGTCGCGGGCGTCGGGCCTTGTCAGGGCCCGCAGGGCCGCGGTGGCGGCGAGGCCGTCGAGAACGGGCATCTGCATGTCCATCAGGATCAGGTCAGAGTGTCCGGGCGGCGAGGCCTGGAACATGTCCAGGGCCTGGCGGCCGTTTTCCGCCTGCTCGGACTTCAGGCCCGCCCGCTTCAGAAAAGCCGCGGCAATGGAACGGTTGACGTCGATATCGTCGACGATGAGGGCGGTCTTGCCGGCCGGAACCGAGGCCGCCCCGTCGGCCTGGAGCCCGGAGGCGGGGGCGGTTTGGGGGGCCACGGCTTCGAGCCAGATGAAAAAGGAAAAACGGGAACCGCCGCCGGGCAGACTTTCAGCCTTGATGCGGCCACCCATGAGTTCCACAATGTGCTGGCTGATGGCCAGGCCCAGGCCGGTGCCGCCGTATTTGCGGGACACGCCGCTGTCGGCCTGCTCGAAGGGCGCGAAAATGCGGTCCAGAAAATCGGGGGAAAAGCCGATGCCGGTATCGGAGACCGCGAATTTTAAAAACACCCGGGAGCCATCGCGGTTAAGTTCCTCGACATCGAGGCGGATCCGCCCGCCTTCGGGGGTAAACTTGACGGAGTTGCTCAAAAGGTTCAGGAGCACCTGGGACAGCTTCACGGCGTCGCCCTTGAAGTCGAAACCGGTCAAGCCGTGATAGTTCACCGTCAGATCCTGGCCTTTGGCCCGGGCGTTCGCGCTGATGGAATTGATGAGGGACGCCAGACGATCCCGTAAGCTGAACTCCTCGTCGGCCAAAACGAGTTTGCCCTCCTCGATTTTGGAAATGTCCAGGACATCGTTCAAAAGCCCCAGGAGATGGACCGAGGAGAGGTCGATCTGGCGGACAAAACCCTTTATTTCAGCCAGGTCCTCGGACTGGCCGGCCAGTTGGACCATGCCGAGGATGGCGTTCATGGGGGTGCGGATCTCATGGCTGAGATTGGCCAGAAAACGGTTCTTGGCCTCGGCGTGCCGGCGGGCCCGGTCCAGGGCTTCAAAAGTGTTGCCGATGGCGTTTATCTGTTGGACGAAAACCGTAAAGGACGAGAGGATCTCGCGGGGAGTGAAGTCATAGAACCGCTCGCCCTCCTCGCTGACCCCGCCGAGCACCACCCCGCTCAAGCGGCGTTCGTTGTCGAACATGGGCATGAAGACCACGTGCGCCAATCCCAGATCCCGCCACGGGGGAGCGGTGACCGGCGACTCGAAGGCGGCGGCGCTGTGGCGCTGGAAATTCCACAGCCCGTGCGTCTTGACCCAGTCTTCCGGAAGCGCGATAGCCGCCGGGGCACG
>JAVBTP010000087.1:0-2577 GCA_031556115.1 Candidatus Adiutricaceae bacterium | reverse complement strand
TCGATGTCCCCGCCGTCCCGCATCAGGGCCGGGGCGATTTCGTGCTCGATGGTCTCTTCGATGAGTCGGGCCTTTTGCAAAAAGGTCAGCTTTTTGGGGGCGGCCTCTTCCACGGGTTTTTGGCTGGGCGGGGCGTCCTCGCCATGGAGCACCCGGTTCAGGATTTTTTCCAGCTCCGGCACACAGCGGCCGCAGCCGCCGCCGGCCTTGGTGTACGCGGTGATATCCTCCACCGTGGTGAGGGCGTTTTCCCGAATAACCCGTTCGATTTCCTTTTCCGTGACCCCGAAACATTCGCAGACGATGGGGCTGTCGGCCTTCGCCAGCGGCACGCCCCGATAGTTGGCCACGGCCGCCTCCAGGGCCTCCCGGCCCAGGACCGAGCAGTGCATCTTTTACTTGGGCAGCCCTCCGAGGTAGTCGGCGATATCCTGATTGGTGACTTTCAGGGCCTCATCGAGGGTTTTGCCCAAAATCATTTCGGTCATGGCCGAGGACGAGGCGATGGCGCTGGCGCAGCCGAACGTCTGGAATCTGGCCTGTTCGATGCGGTCCGTGCCCTTATCCACCTGGATGGTCAGGCGCAGGGCGTCGCCGCAGGAAAGGGAACCCACCTGGCCATCGCCGTCGATACGGTCCACCACCCCCACATTGCGGGGGTTTTCGAAATGGTCTTTGACTTTTTCAGTGTAATCCCACATTTGTTTGCTCCCTGGCGGTGATTTATGGCCCCCGAAGCGCCTGGCCCGGGCTTCGCCATCCGCCGAATGGTCTTCCTGTAACAGGATAACCATTCTATCATAAAAAAGAAAGGCCGTTTCCGCAAAAAAAACCGCCGCCCGAAACCGGGCGGCCGGGCGCGGGCCGCCACCGGAAGCGCGGCCGGTCAGGCCGCGGTTTGGGAGGCGCCGGGCAGGCGTTTTCGAAGGGAACGGCCCCACCTGGAAAAAAGCCGCCAGAAGGGCCTGACCATTTCTTTCAGGGCCCAGGTGGCATACCGGCGCCTGGTCAGGCCGGCGGACACCGGCAGGAGCAGGTGGGCGTATTTATCCTGGTTGCGGCGAATATATTCCGGAAAACTCCCGTCCACCGGCCTGGGGCAGTAAACGCTGAAAAAACCGTTGTACAGGCCTCGGCCGGCCGCGAGTCTTTTTTTGATGGATTCTACCGAGGTCAACTCCGGGGTATTGTATTCCTGGTGGGCATACTCTTTGATTTTGTTGGAGAGCGCCTCCGGCGGCATGATGCTGTGAAAATGCCAGCCGCCGTTTTTGAAGTTGCGCCCGATGTTTCTTCGAAAACCCGAAAGGCGGATGCGGTTGGGGGTGGTGATATAGCCGTCGTAGGTGTATTTGTCGTTCAACCGGTCAGGCGGCAGATGGTCCAGCCCGTGGGTGAAGTCTTGAAAGCCGGCGATTTTCGATCCATACCAGGGCACTGGGCTGAGGGACACATTGTTCAGGAAGAAGGCACTCATTTTCTGCTCGAAGCCCATGAGGCCCATGCCGGGATGATAGGCTTTCACCGCCTCCGGATTGGGGATTTCATCGAGGTCGGAGACCATGACGATGTCCTCCGGCCCGCAGTCGCCCAGCCCCCTGAGAATGTTGTTGCGCTGAAAATTTTCGTAGCGCCAGGGGTCGGTGAACTCCGGCCACTGGTCCACGGTGATGACCGTGATTTTCGGCAGGAATCCGGCAAACCGTTCTTCGTGCCGGTGGCGCTGGAAGAACAGGTCCTTGGAGCCGTTGTTATAGGTTCTGGTCCCCTCCACCAGAACGAAACGGTCGACCACCGGATCCAAGATGCGCAGCCGTATCTCCAGCAGCTCCAGTTCATCGTAAAAAACGAAAGTGTCGTAGATCACGGCTCGCTCCCGCGCACGGTTCAGGCGCTTTTGGCATTCTGTTTAAAAGCCAGGGCCGCCTTGATGAAATCACGGAAGAGGGGGTGGGGCCGCATGGGGGTGGACTTGAACTCCGGGTGGAACTGGCAGCCCAGATACCACGGGTGCTCCCTGGTCGGCAGTTCCACCATTTCCACCAGGGCGCGGTCCGGGGAAAAGCCGCCGAATTTCAGGCCGGTCTGTTCCAGGGGAGCCAGATATTCGTTATTGAACTCGAAACGGTGGCGGTGGCGCTCATGTATTTCCTGGGCTTTGTAGGCCTTGGCGGCCAAGGAGCCGGACACCAGCTGGCAGGGGTAGGCGCCCAGCCGCATGGTCCCGCCCAATTCGCTGTGGGGCCCGCGCTTTTCGTGGCGGTCGGCCCGGTGGTCGTACCAGTCGGTCATGAGATAGATGACCTTGTCTTTGGCCTTGGGGCTGAATTCCTCGCTGTTGGCTTCGGCTATGCCGGCCACGTGGCGGGCGTATTCGATGACCTGGCACTGCATGCCCAGGCAGATGCCGAAAAAGGGCCGTTTCTTCTCGCGGGCGTATTGGGCGGCCAGGATCATGCCCTCCACCCCCCGGTCGCCGAAGCCGCCGGGAATGAGGATGCCGTCAAGCCCCCCGAGGTGCTTTTCCAGATTGCGTTTATTCAGTTCCTCGGCGTTGATGTGGACGATCTTCACCCG
>JAVBTP010000205.1:0-3141 GCA_031556115.1 Candidatus Adiutricaceae bacterium | reverse complement strand
GAACTCTTCATGGCCGTGTTCATCACGGGTCGGCGAGGAAGGGCTTCCATATTCAAAAATAAGCGCTGGCCATCCCAATCGCAAGCCTTCGGCGAGCCGGCCCTTCAGGCGGGGTCATCAGGCGGGGAGATATCTGCCGATCGAGGCGATCGGCGGGCTTCAGGTTCGACGCCGTCAGAAAATGACGCCGGCCCGGCGGCATTCCGGAGGGCCGGGGTGAGCAGGTGAGATTTTAAAGTGAATTGTCACTTGATTAAATAAGAATATTTTCTTCATTTTTCCGCTGATCTGATTTTTCTTCACTGGAGGCCAGAACCAGATTTCGGCGGTGTTGGGCCACGCATTGATGCAGGAGTTCGAGCTGGATCTCCAGATTTTCCTCACGGCAGAGGCGGCCCCTGAATTCGGCGGCGCCGCTGAGACCCTTGGTATACCACATCAGAACCGTGCGGAGCATGAAGGGGGCTTTGTGGCCCACCGACTCGGCCAGGAGGCGGGCGTGGCGGGCGGCCACGGCCAGGCGTTCGTCGAGGGTGATTTCCGGTTCCGGCTCGCCGCGCCAGAGGGCCAGGCACTGGCGAAAGAGCCAGGGCCGGCCCTTGGCCCCCCGGCCGATCATCACCGCCGCCGCGCCATAATTCCGCAGCTTGTCCACCGCGTCGGCGGCTGTGGTGATGTCACCCGAGCCGATGACGGGAATGGGGGATTTTTCAGCCAGGCGGGCCACCAGGTTCCAGTCGGCCTCCCCCGCGAATCCCTCGCTGGTCATCCGGGGGTGGAGGGTAATGGCCGCCACCCCTTCATCCGCCAGCATGGGTAAGAGATCAAAGACCGTGGAGCCCACGCCGGGGGCGAAAGCCGGCCGGGTTTTGACGGTGACGGGCGCCTTGACCGCCCGCACCATGGCCCTGACGAGGCGGCGGATCGCGTCCGCGTCTTTCAGAAGAGCCGAGCCGTGGCCGCTGTTGATAACCTTGCGGGCCGGACAGCCCAGGTTCAGGTCGATGAGGTCCGCGCCGCACTCCACGGCGATTTCGGCGGCGCGGGCCAGGTGTTCGGGGTCCTTGCCAAAAAGCTGGACACAAAAAGGGCGTTCCACGGCCGGGTCGGTTTCCAGAAGTTTCAGGGTGGCTTTGCCGCGAAAGGCCAAAGCGGTGGCGCTGGCCATTTCGGTGATGGTGAGTCCCGCGCCGGCCTCTTTGCAGAGGCGGCGGAATGGCCAGTTGGTCAGGCCGGCCAAGGGGGCCAGGATGAAAGGGTTGGGCAGGGAGACGTGGCCTATTTTCAAAACCGTTTCAGCGGTATTTTCGGATTGTTTTTCGCAATTCACAAAACGATACTTTCATATAGTGCGCTTTTCCATTTAGGGGTGGGGGCTCCGCCCCGCTATTTGAACCACAGGACGTGGTCGGTGGTCATGTCCAGGAGCGGGGTTTTGAAACGGATGCGGTTGTTGCCAAAGGAGCCCCAGCCGGATTCCAGGAGATCGAGTTCCGAGGCCCGGGCCACCCGGTTGTGAGGCAGGTTGTCCAGGGTGGCTTCGCCGGGGGCTTTGGGGCCGTAGATATCGATCAGAAAACGCCGTTCGGCGGGGGCGCCTTCCCATGACCCTTCCCGGGCCTTGATGGTGACCACGGTGGAGCCGTCGGGCCGGGTCACGGCGGTGATGAGGGTTTTGCCAAAACGGCCGGAGAGGTAGTTTTGGGTTTCCCCGTCGTCCTCATACCAGGTGAATTCCGAAGGCGCCTGTCCGATGAAAATTTTCAGGCCGGGAATGGCTTCGGTGCCCCCGCCTTTCAGGGCCATTTCCTCCAGGGTGGGGATGATGGCTCCGCTTTTGGCCAGAATGGGCGGGGTGACCTGGCCGGCGTCTTTAAGGTCCATGGCCCTGAGGCCGCCTTCGGCCTGGTCGAGGACCTCGCCGGTGCGCCAGTTGTACCACAAGCCTTTGGGAACGTAGACGTTGGTGCGTTCCGTGGTGCCGTCGAGGTCCAGGCCCAAAAGGAGGCTCGGGCCGAGCATCAGTTCGGCCATCCGGTCGCGGGCGGTGAGGTCGTCTTGAAAATGATAGGCCAGGGGGGCGACGAGGGGCCGGCCGGCCAGATAGGCCTCCCAGGCCAGGGAGTAGCAGTAGGGGGAAAGGTTTTCCCTGAGGGCCAGGTTATAGCGGGTGCCCGGCCGGAGAAGCATTTCTTCGGGGAGGATGAGGGGGAAATCGGTCAGGGCGCTTTTGGCCAGCCAGGCGTCATAACTCGAACCGTATTGGTCCACCGGCCGGGTGGCCAGACTGTGGCTGAGATCGGAACTGTAATAATCGAAGCCGGAGAGGGACACATGGGCTTTGACGGCCAATAGGGAACGGCCGGTGAAGAGAAAAGATTCACCGTTATACAGGGCGCCGGAAAGACGGGCGAGCCCGATGGTGCCGGTGCGGCTCAAGAGGAAGAGCCGAGGCTTGACCCAGACCCGCTGGTTGCGGAGGCCGGCCTCGATACCCTCCAGCCATTTGAGGGCATAACTGTTGTTCCAGGCGTAATGGGAATGGGCCACGCCGCCGGGAGGCCCCTCATACCAGGCGCTGGGGCTGAAATATTCCAGATCGCCGTCCACCAGGCGGAACGAAGTGATGCCGGAATTGATCAATTGGTCACGGAAAAGGCTGTGCCAGAAAGTGGGGGCCGAGCTGTTGGTGTAATCCACCAGCCCGCTCTTGAGACCGTCTTTGTCGACCACCATGATGGGGCCGCCGGCATTGTTCTGCCGGACCAGAAAAGAGCGGCGGGCCATTTCCGAGTACAGGGGGTCGGTCTGGGACACATAGGCCGATTCGTCCAGCATCAGGCGCAGGTTGTGGCTCTTGGCCCGCTCCTGGACGGCGGCCAGGGTCTCGCTTTGGGCGGTGGCCAGACCCGCCAGTCCGGGGACCATGGATTTCAGGGTGCTCAGCCGATCGCGCCATTCGGTCTCGGTGCCGCCTTGAACTCCGGAAGCCCAGACGCCTAAGGCGTTTTGAGGCGGAACCGGCGGCCGGCCGGTGAGGTCCATGAGTTTTTGCCTCAGTGACGGCATATCCGGCCCGGCGATGACGAAAAAGCGAAAAGTCTGCTCCGGCCCCAAGGGGCCGGCGGTGGACACGGTCCA
>JAVBTP010000009.1:0-7735 GCA_031556115.1 Candidatus Adiutricaceae bacterium | reverse complement strand
ACATCAAGGTGGATGATCCCCAATTGAAGGCGGCTTTTGACGAATATCGGGTGGCTGAAAAGGCGGCCGAATCCAAGGCCGAAGCCCCGGCCGAATGATCAGGGCCAAAGCGAAAAATACATGAAAAACAACTGAAATAGGATCATCGCCGCCAGAGGCCGCCGCACGCGGCCGGCGATGGCGAACATCGGCGAGCCGTTCCGGCCGCCCAATCCGGTTCCAATCCGCCAACGGCTTCGCCAGGGAATGTTGATTTGGAATCGCGGAAGGAGCCCCCATGTCAGGACACAATAAGTGGAGCACCATCAAGCACAAGAAAGGCGCGGCCGATGCCAAGCGCGGCAAGCTTTTCTCCCGGCTGATTAAGGAAATAACCGTGGCCGCCCGCGAAGGGGGCGGCGACCAGAACGGGAACCCCCGCCTGCGGACGGCCCTGTTGACGGCCAAGACCGCCAATATGCCCAAAGACAACATCGACCGGGCCATCAAGCGCGGCACCGGCGAGTTGGAAGGCGTCAACTACGAGGAAATTTATTATGAGGGCTACGCCCCCGGAGGCGCGGCCGTCCTGGTGCAGGTGCTGACCGACAACAAGAACCGGGCCGCCTCGGAAGTGCGCCACGCCTTTAGCAAATACGGCGGCAACCTGGGGGAACCCGGCTCGGTGGCCTGGATGTTCACCAAAAAGGGTTCGGTCGTTTTCGAAAACGGGGTGCTCACCGAGGAGGCGGCCATGGAAATCGCCTTGGACGCCGGGGCCGAGGACGTCATCGCCGACGGCGACACGGTGGAAATCCACACGGCGGTGGGCGATTTTGAAGCGGTGAAAGAAGCTTTCGAAAAGGCCGGCCGGGAATACGCCACCGCCGAGATCACTTTCGTCCCTTCCAACGATCTTGAGCTCGAGGGCAAAAATCTGTCCAGCGCCATGAAGCTGCTTGACGCCCTCGACGACCTTGACGACGTGCAAAAAGTCTGGAGCAACCTTGATTTCTCCGACGAAGCCGCGGCTGAGCTGGAGTGAGTCCGGGGCTGAAACCCCCCGCGTCTACCCTTATTCTGGGGGTGGACCCGGGCGGGCGCCACACCGGCTTCGGCCTGGTGCTTTCCGCCCCCGAGGGCCTGACCTTGGTGGCGCAAGGGCGGGTTTCGCCCAGCCCGTCGTGGTCCCGGCCCCGGCGATTGGAATACATCCATCGGGAACTGAGCCGGCTGATTGAGCATCACCGGCCGTCGGTGGTGGCGGTGGAAGACATCTTTCACGGCCAAAACATTCGTTCGGCCCTGAAACTGGGCGAGGTGCGGGGGGTGGCGCTCCTGGCCGCGGCCCAGGGCGGGGCCGAAATTCACGAATACGCCCCCCGGCTGGTGAAGAACGCGGTGGTGGGCTACGGTCAGGCCGACAAGGCCCAGGTGGCCCGCATGGTGGGTGAACTGCTGAAGTGTTCCGACCCGTTGGCGCCGGACGCGGCCGACGCCCTGGCTCTGGCCATCTGCCACGCCGGGCGGTGCCGCCTGGGGGGGCTCACGGACGGCGGCGGCCGCTCGGCCGCCGGGCGCGGCCGGGGCTGGCGGGGACTTTCCGAGGACGATCTGGCCGCCTTGAATTATAAGGCCGGTGGCTGAATATATCCATTCTCGGCCGACCAAGTCCCGGTGATTTCGGTTTTTATGAAACATCGGAAAAATAAGGTGAGACGGGGACCGGAAGGGCGGCATGATTACGCACATCAGGGGAAAATTGGTCGGCAAAAAGCCCGGCGCGGTGGTGGTGGAGGCCGGCGGGCTGGGCTATGAACTGGCCGTGCCCCTGGGCACGTTTCTGGCCCTGCCCGAGCCTCCGTCCGAGGTGGCTTTGTTCACCCGGCTCATCATCCGCGAGGAGTCGTGGGATCTGTTCGGATTCCTCACCAGCCTGGAGCGGGAAATGTTTCTGGCCTTGACCGGAGTCACCCGGGTCGGCCCCAAGCTGGCCCTGACCGTTGTTTCGGCCCTGGAGCCCGGGGACCTGGCCCGCGCCCTGATGACCCGCGATTTAGGGGCCCTGGCCGGCATCAAAGGCATCGGGACCAAGACCGCCGAACGGCTCCTGGTGGAACTGAAGGATAAGGCCCCCAGGCTGGCCGCCCTGTCCGGGCTCAAGGCGGAGGACCTCAAGGCGGCGGCTTCGGCCGTTCCGGATTCCCCGGCTGAAGAGGACGAGGCCGTGTCGGCCCTGATCAACCTTGGCTATACCTCGGCCGAGGCTTTGAAGGCCGTCCGTCTGGCCCGCCAGGAGGGCGGGGCCCCGGCCGACGACCTGGGGGCCGTGTTACGGCTGGCGCTCAAGACCCTGACCAAGGCCAAATGACATGGACCGCGAACTTTTGAATCCCCGGTTGTTGACCGACCAGCCCGAGGCGGCTCTTGAAAAAGCCCTGCGGCCTCAAAATCTGGCTGACTTTCAGGGGCAGGCGGACCTGAAGGAAAAGCTGTCCGTGTTTATCGAAGCGGCCCGGGCCCGGGGCGAGGCCTTGGATCACGCCCTGTTTCACGGCCACCCCGGTTTGGGCAAGACCACCCTGGCCCATATCCTCAGCCTGGAACTGGGGGCCGGGTTTAAGAGCACCTCCGGCCCGGTCATCGAGCGGCCGGGGGACCTGGCCGCCTTGCTCACCAACCTTTCTCCCGGCGATATTTTGTTCATCGACGAAATCCACCGCCTCAGCCCGGTGGTGGAGGAGATCCTTTACCCGGCCATGGAGGATTTCAAGCTCGACATCATGATCGGCCAGGGGCCGGGGGCCCGTTCGGTCCGCCTGGACCTCCCCCCCTTCACCTTGGTGGGGGCCACCACCAGGGTGGGGCTGCTGACCCCGCCGCTCCGGGATCGGTTCGGCATTCAATTGCGGCTGGATTTTTACCGGCCGGAGGAATTGGCCCTCATCGTCACCCGGGCCGGCCTTCTGTCCGGGGCCCGGCTCACCGAGGAAGGCGCTTTGGAGATCGCCCGCCGCAGCCGGGGCACGCCCCGCATCGCCGGGCGGCTTTTACGGCGGGTGCGGGATTACGCCGAGGTTCGGGCCGACGGACTCATTGATCGGGGAGTGGCCGACGCGGCCCTGAAAATGCTGGATGTGGACGCTTCCGGCCTGGACCAGCTCGATCGCCGGATTCTGGCGGTGATTTGTGAAAAATTTTGCGGCGGGCCGGTGGGTTTGGAAACCCTGGCCACCGTGGTGGCCGAAGAATCGGAGACCATCTTGGAAGTCTATGAGCCCTATCTGATCCAGGAGGGGTTCATCCACCGGACCCCCCGAGGCCGGGTGGCCACCATGAAGGCTTACGGGCATCTGTCCTTGACTCCGCCGGCCACCCCCGGTGAAACCGGCGGGAACGAACGGCTGTTTGATTGAGGGGAACCGACGGTTCTCCGGCTTGAATTGAGGCGCGGCTGGCCGGCTCCGACAAGGATGATCCGGCCGCCCTGACCAGGCTTGACGTTTGCCCATGGCTGAGGCGGACGCTGGGCCAATTCGCCGTCAAGGGCCTGCTTGACGGCCAAGACCCTTTTTCTTTTGAAAGGCCGGCGGTGAGGAAAGACATGAAGAAAGTGTTGTGTATTTTGAGCATTTTGTGGCTGGCGATGGCCGCTGAGGCCGGCGCGGCCGATAAGGCCCCGGGAGGGCTGACCGCCGAGGCGGCCATGGGGCAGGGCTATGGCCAAACCCGCGCGCCGTATCAGGAAGCGCCGGCTTCTCCGGCCGCTCCGGTTGTGGCCCCGGCTCCGGAACCGTCTCCGCCCCAGGGGTATCAGTTTCATGGGCCGGATGCCCGGCGCGGCCGCGACGCCAGCCATCAGCCCACCCGCCTGACCACCGGCCGGTCGGCGGCCCCGGCCGCGGCCGTCCCTGGTCCGACCCCCACGCCAGGTTGGGAACCGGCTCCGGGCCAGAGCCCGGCGCCGGCGGCGGCGGAACCGGATCCGGCTGAAAAGGGGCGGGGGTATCACCCCCCCGCTCCGCGTACTGAAGAGGCCGACGCCGCGCCGGCCCATCCGCGGCGTCGTCAGGCGTCGCCGAGTTCGACCCGTTTGACCGTCGACGCCCCGGCCCCGCCCCAGGCTCCCAGCTATCGGTCCACCACCCCTTCGCCCGGCCCTCAGATTCAGGCCCGGACCCCCGCCCATCCGCGAAACCGTAAGGATACGGAGGCGCCGAGCCCGACCCGCCTGACCGTCCCTTCCGCGCCTCAGGGGCCAGGCTGGGACGCGGTGCCCACCGCCCCGGTTCCGGCCAAAACCCGGGGGAGGGGCTTCCAGCCGCCGTCCATGTCCTCCGAATACCCGATTTCCGTCCCGGCCCACCCTCGTAACCGTAAGGCCGAGCCGGCCCCGACCCGCCTGACCAGCGGCCGTCAGCAGCCGCCGGCTCCGGCCGCGACCGTCCCCGGCCCCACTCCCACTCCGGGTTGGGAGCCGGCTCCGGGCCAGGGCCCGGCCCCGGTGGCCGTGGCGGAACCGTCCCCGGCTCAAAAAGGCCGGCGGGGATATCAGCCCCCTGTTCCGTCTTCCGAATCGGCCGTGGTCACTCCTGTTCATCCTCGCCGCCGCAAGGCGGAGTCCGCTCCGACCCGCCTGACCAGTGGCCGCCAGCAGCCGGCGGTCGCCGCGGCCCCTGCCCCGGGCCCCACTCCGACCCCGGGCTGGGAGCCGGAACCGGGGCGGGTTCAGGCCGCCAGGCCTTCGGCCGAGCCGGAGCCCCAGGCTTCAGCCCCTCGCGGTTATCAGTTCCATTCCCCCGCTCGGGGGAGGAATGAAGCCCAGGCCCCGACCCGGCTGACCGGCGGGGGGGCCACGCCTGCCCCGGCCGCCCCCCCTGATAACCGGAGCGCGGCCGAACGGCGCCGTGATGAAAAGCGGGCTCAGGCCGCTGTGGCGTCGCCCGAGAATATCCCCGCCGGGGAGGACGCCGAGCTCTCCGTTCCCCGTGGCCGCGATGCGGCCCGGACCCAGCAGACCCGGCTGGCCACCCGAGATAAAGTGCTCGTCCCGGCCACGGGCGTGGCCCCGGCGGTGTTGGCGGATGAAATGGTCCAGGCCTACCATCTTTTTGACAGCCGCTACAAATCCGCCCTGGGCAAAACCAGAAAAGAACTGGCCGACATGTGGGGTTTCCCCCTGGAGACCATGGGCAAGCAGGACGGCGAACTGGCCGTGGGCTTTCGGCAGCGCGGCACCATCATCAAGCCGGAAGTGAGAAGCGGCGCGACCCGCAATGTTTCTTATTACGCCTCCACCAACACGGCTCAAGCTCCGACGGCCGAGGCCAATGTCACCCCTTTTTCCTGTCTGGTGGTTTTCTGGATCGACCAGGAGGGGGAAGGCCGGGTGGTCAACGGGGACGCCGTGGGCGATTGCTTTGTGGTGGAGTCTCTGCGGAACGTGCCCGTGAAATACGAACGCTGAGCGCGCCTCGGTGGAAACAGGCCGGTGGCGGGCTGAGCGATTTTAAAGCAGCGTAGTCGGCCTGACGCGGCCTGGCCGTAGCCGGGCGAAAAGGGCGATTTTCGCCCGGCGGCTGACTTGGTCGGCCCCCCAACCAGTCGCTTCGCTCCGTCATCCCTCTCCGGGGATGACCAGTATTTCAATTCCCGGCTACTTTGAGAACTGCTGTGGCGGGCTTTACTTTATCGGGGGAAATGACTATATTGAACATATGGATGATTGCGCGAACCGCCCTTTGGGGCGGTTCGGCGTTCAGGGGGCTGGAAACAGAGACGCAATCGAACCACCCGAACCCCGACGAGGGATACCTCGGCGCTCCCGCCTGTTTCGAGATTGAACAAAATTTACTACCATTTCGCTGCTTTACGGTGAAACCCGAGGTGACCCATGGCCAAGGCCGACCGACCCGATGATCCGCTCCAACCGGATCGCCCCGACGAGCCCCAAGGGGCCGGCCGGGAGAAATCCCGGGCGGCTTTGGTTTCCATCGTCTCCAACAGCGGGCTGGTGATTTTCAAGCTGGCGGCCGGGTTTTTCACCGGCTCCATCGCCATTGTCTCCGAGGCCGTCCACTCCGGCATGGACCTCCTGGCCGCTTTGATGGCCTATGTTTCCATTCGGGTGGCCGACCGCCCGCCTGATGTGGGGCATCCCTACGGCCACGGCAAGGCCGAACATCTGGCCGCGCTTTTCGAGGGGCTTTTGATCGTGGTCGCCGGCGGCCTGATCATCAAGGGCGCGGTGGGCGGTTTTTTGGATCCCCGGCCGCTGCCGGCCCTGGGCTGGGGCGCCCTGGTCATGCTGGTCTCGGCCGTGGCCAACATCTTGGTTTCCCGCTTCCTCTTCCGGGTCGCCCGGCGCACCGAATCGGCGGCCCTGGAGGCCGACGCCTGGCATTTGCGCACCGACGTCTACACCTCTCTGGGCGTTTTCGCCGCCTTGGCCGGTATCATTGTCGGCGGAAAATTGCGGCCCGATCTGGACCTGACCTTTCTTGACCCCCTGTGCGCCGTCATTGTGGCCCTGATGATCCTGAAAGCCGGCCTCAAGCTGAGCTGGGAGGCGGTGGGTCAGCTGCTGGATATGAGCCTCAACCGGGAGGAACTGCGGCTCATCCAGAGCCACATCCAGGCTTTCGCCCCGGACATCAAGGGTTATGGGGCCATCCGGACCCGCCGCTCCGGCTCCTGCCGGATCGTCTTCATGGAACTGATCGTGGACGCGGACATGAGCGTGGACCAGGCCCACGCCCTGGGCGACCGGGTGGCCGAAAGCATTCGCGAACACTTTGCCGATTCCCAGATCACCTTTCATCTGGAACCCAAACGTTCGCCCCGCCGCCGCTGAGAGCCGCCGAATGAATTCAGGGAAAACCGTTGTGGGCAACGCGGTCACCGTCGCCTGACCGGGAAGGGTGGCCTTATGAAAATTATGCTATAATAGACTTTTGACGACCGCGGCCGGAAACAATCAGCGAGGTGCCCTCATGTATAAAAAGTTTGATGATTTTCTCGAACGGCAACGGGCCCAATCCGGTCTGCCCACAATGGATTTGGAAGAGAGAAAGAGCCAATGGCTGGCCTCTCTCCGCGATCTTTATCAGTTAATACGGTCTTTTTTACAGCCTTACCTGAATGATCAGCGACTTTACTTCTGCCAATTTCATTCTGAAATTACGGAAGAACAAATGGGAAAATACGGTGTTGAGACCGGCAATATCGTCTTGCAAGGCGATTCCAATGGCCAAGCTCATTTGCATCCCGTCGGTACTTTTATTATTGGAGCCAGAGGTCGGGTTGATCTGACCGGCCCGACTGGGAAAACAGTAAAACTTTTGCTTGTCGAAAAAAAAGCGAAAAGCGCCAGGACCAGAATTAATGAACCTTTTTCAAGTTATCCCGAAAGGCAAAAACCAAAAACCGAAGGAGAAGCCGAATGGGTTTGGAAAATAGCCACTCCTCCTCCTGAGGTCGAGTATATTGAATTGAGTGAAGACAATTTTCTCAACGCCCTGATGTACGTTTTGGAACGCTGAGCAATGCGCCACTTGGATGAGCTGCATCGGATGGCCAGCCATTATAAAGATGTGGATTCCGCCATACGGGAATATTTCAGGCGGATCTTGGATGGCGATTTTCATAACCGGCCTGATTTGGTCGGTGCCCGGTTTGAGGATGTAAAATCCCTGTTGCTTCTGCGGTTGCTGGAAAATGACCGGGCTGTTGCTTTAACCATTTTGGCGGCGGTTGA
>JAVBTP010000246.1:0-2691 GCA_031556115.1 Candidatus Adiutricaceae bacterium | reverse complement strand
TCATCACAAAAATTACGCAATAATTTTAGCATGAAAACGAGTACGGCGATGGTAAAAACAATATTCATTGTGTTTACCATCCGCCACCGGCGCGGTTCAGGCCGGGATGTCGGCCAGAATCGCGTTGAAGTCCGGTTGCTCATGGATCTCGTGGCGCTTGGTCCAGATAACCGAGCCGTCCACCCCGATCAGGTAGTTCTGACGGCCCGAAACGCCGGCTTTGGGAATGAAGCAGCCCAAAGCCTCGGCCAGGGCGCCGTGAGGCCAGAAGTCGGCCAGCATCCGCAGTTTTTTCAGCCCCAGGGATTCGCCCCAGGCTTTTTTGGAATAGAGAGGGTCGATGCTGACCCCGAAGGGGATGATGCCCCGGGCCGTAAAATGGTCATACAGGCTGTCCAGATCCTGCATCTGACGGGCGCACACCGAAGTCCAGGCCATGGGATGGAAGGAAAGCAGAAACTTTTGTCCCTTGAGGGCGGCGAAGCTGACTTCCTGCTCGTGTTGATCCTTAAGAACGAAATCCAGGGCCATGACAATACTCCTTTCTAATGAAGCCCCGCCGAGCGACCCGCGAGACCTCCGGAATTTGACGGGCCCAAAACCCTGATCAGGGCGGCCCTTGTGGAATCATCAAAAAAACCTCCGTCGCACACGCGGCCGGCCTTCGGCCGACACTTAAAGTAATATGATCAGTGTACCATATTCGGCAAAATACTGACAACGAAAAACCTGGCGAAAATCCGTTCATGAAAAACGGGCCTCCGGAGTTCGGCGGTCATGCGGCCCAAGCCCCCTGAGGTTGCGGAACGACGCGCCCCCAAAGCTATCCGGGCCCCGGAAAGGGGGGGGAATTTAAGCGGCGAAACCAGCGGCGAACCAGGGTTTTATTGCCATGGGATTTGTGATAGAATAAGAAGCTTTGTGGAGCTTAGGGCAACTAATTTTCATAAATGAAAGAGGGCGGATACATTATGTCGCAACACCATCTGAGGTCTTTTCTCCGGTCCGCGCGAATCTGGATGACGGTTCTTTTGTCGGGACTTCCGCTGGCCGCCCTTTTGGCCGGCTGCGGCGAAGAGAAGCCGGCCGCCCCCGCGGCCGCCCTGCCCAAGGTGGTGGTGGCCGAAGCCAAGATGACCCGGGTGCCGAGGCAGGCCTCCTTCAACGGCATCCTGGCGGCCAAGGAGACCGTGGAGGTGCGGGCCAGGGTCAGCGGCTACCTGGCGGAACGCCTCTTTGAGGAAGGCGCCATCGTGACCCCGGGGCAGGTGCTCTACAAGCTGGACGACCGCGATCTGAAAGCCGCCCTGGATACGGCCAAAGCCAACACGGCCAAGGCCAAGGCCAATTGGAAAAACGCCGACACCACCAAGGACCGGATGGTGACCCTGGCCGACAAGGGGGCCGTCAGCCTCCAGATGCGCGACAATTCCGTGGCCCAGGCCGACGAGGCCCTGGCCGCCTATCAGGCCGCCCAGGCCGACGAGGAAAAAGCCTCCATCAATCTGGGGTACGCCACCATCATTTCGCCCATCAACGGGTATATCAGCCGTTCGGCCGTGGATGTGGGCAGCTATGTGGACGCCGGCGGGGCCACCCTGATGGCCACCATTTACAAGATAGACCCCATCCGGGCCGAATTTTCCATCACCGACGGCGAATACGCCCGCATGAAAAAAGCGCTGGACGAACCCGGATCACCGGCACGCCAGCCCGCGGTCTTCACCCTGGAGTTGGGAGACGACCGGATACTCTACAAATACCCCGGCACTCTGGAAATGGATGACCCGGTCATCGACAGCAAGACCAACACCCTGGGGGTCAGGGCCGAATTCCCCAACCCCGACCATGCCCTGCGGCCGGGCATGTACGTCAACGTCATCGCCACCGACGGCGAGCAGGAAGTGCTGGTGGTGCCTGAGGTGGCGGTGGTGGACCAGACCACCTCCAAGGCGGTCTACACGGTGGATACTCAAAATATCCTGGCGGTCGTCCCGGTGATCGTAGGCGCGCTGGTCGGCGACCAGCGGATCATCAGCCAGGGGTTGACCGCCGGCCAAAAAGTGGTGGTGGAGGGTCTGGTCACCGCCCGCCCCGGCCTGAAGGTGGAGGTGATGGTCAAGGAACTGGCCCCGGCCGCCGGAACCGGGGGCGCGGCCAAGGCCGCTCCGAGTCCGGCTGAAAAACCCTCTCCCGACGCCGAAGCCCCTTCGGCTGAAAAAACCGCCCCGGCTCCCGCCGCCTCAGCCGAAGAGATCTCCCGGGCCGAAAAACCGGCCGAGTGACACGAGATGACAGGGCCCGCTCCGGCTTCGCCGGGTCGGGGCTGGCCGGGTTCCCCCCTTCCGGGTGGAACGGCCGAATCAACCCGCCGAACGGGGAGGAAGAATGTTCAAACTTTTCATTGACCGGCCCATTATGGCCGCCAGCATCTCGGCCCTGATCGTCGTTCTGGGGATAATGAGCCTCAAGGACCTGCCGCTGGCCAACTACCCCCGGGTCTCCCCGCCCACGGTGGCCATCACCGCCTTCTACCCCGGGGCCGACGCGGGCACGGTCTCCGAGTCGGTGGCCGCGGTTCTGGAAAGACAGATCAACGGGGCCGAGGGCATGATCTACATGTCCTCCAAATGCTTCAACAACGGCAACCTCAGCATGAACGTCACCTTCGAGGTCGACCGCGACGACGAT
>JAVBTP010000302.1:0-6060 GCA_031556115.1 Candidatus Adiutricaceae bacterium | reverse complement strand
CGGAGTGTCATAGGTGCGGTATTCCCCCAACTGGACGAAAGGATTGTGGCCCCGGGCCGAAATCTCGGCGGCCAGCTTGGCCAGCCGCACCGCCTCGGAGGCCAGGTCGCTGTATTCCATCAGTTCCGGATGGCGGGCGATGAAACGGGTGGTGAACTCGCCGCGCCGGAAATCCTCGGTTTTCAACAGCGAGCGGAAAAAAGGCATGGTGGTCTTCAGGCCGCCCACGATATACTCGCCCAGAGCCCGCTCCATGATGCCCAGCACCTTGGGCCAATCCTGGCCGTAGGTGATCAACAGAGCCCCGGCCGAGTCGTAGTTGGAAGGGAACTCATAGCCGGCCGTGAGGTTGGAATCCAGCCGAACCCCGGGACCGCCGGTGGAGACGTAACGGGTGATGAGGCCCGAGTTGGGGGTGAAGTCATGCTGCGGATCCTCGAGGTTGATGCGCAACTGCATGGCCACCTGGGTGGGCCGGGTATTGGCTTCGGTGAAACGCAACGGCGCCCCGAAGGCCACGGCGATCTGTTCCTCCACCAGGTCGACGCCGTAGCGGATTTCGGTGATGCCGTGTTCCACCTGAAGGCGGGTGTTGACCTCGATAAGATAGGGCTGGAGATCGGGGGTCACCAGAAACTCCACCGTGCACAGGGAATAATACCCCACCTTGGAAACCAGGCGGCGGGCGTAGCCTTTCAGGGCCTGGCGCAATTCGGAGGTGAAGGCCGGCCAGGGCGAGGGGGTGATCTCGGCCAGTTTTTGATTATTGCGCTGCACCGTGCAGTCGCGTTCGTCAAAGGCGAAGATGTTGCCGTATTGGTCGGCGATGATCTGAATCTCGATGTGGCGCACTTCGGGCAAGAACTTTTCCACATACACCCTGGGGTTGCCAAAAGAGGCCTGAGCCATGGTGGAAGCCTTGAGAAAGGCGTCCTCCAGGGCCTCTTCGCTGTGGACTTCAATGATGCCTTTGCCGCCCCCGCCGCCCTCGGCCTTGAGCATGATGGGAAAGCCGATCTCCCGGGCCACCCGCCGGGCCGTGGGCACGTCCACCGCACCGTCGGAACCGGGCACCACGGGGATACCCAGGCCCTTGGCCAGTTTGCGGACCTCCACTTTGTTCCCCAACAGGTTCATGGATTCGGCGGTGGAGCCGATGAAGACGAGGCCGGCCTCTTCGCAAAGCCGGGGGAACCTCTCATCCTCGGAAGCGAAACCCCAGCCGGGATGGACGCCCACCACCCCCCGCCGCTTGGCCAGGGAGATGACCAGTTCCAAATCCAGATAGGCCCGGGGGTCTTCGCCCAGCAGCAGCAGCTCGTGGGCCGAGGAGCAGGCCGGCGAGGCCTTGTCGATGTCGGTGGCGGTCATGATGGCGATGGCGTCAAAGCGCTCCTTGAAGGAGCGGCAGATGCGCCGGGCGCTGATGCCCCGGTTGGCCACCAGAAGGGGCTGTCTTTTGAGTTGTTTCAGGACTTCATCAAAGGTTTTCATGTGTCACCCTGCTGGCTGCCATTTAAGGTAGGTATTCAGAATATATGGTCATCGGCCAGACTCAGCGTGCCGGACCAAAGTTGATATTCACCATCGGCATTGGCCAAACGCAAATGGCCTTCCGGCCCCAGACCGACGATCCGGCCCGACAGGCCGGCGTCCGGGGCGGAAGGCACGGAAGCGGGGCGATCCACCGTAACCATCCGGCCGCGCCAGTGGAGGATTTTCTCCGCTTCGGCCGCCAGATCGGCTATGGCCAGATTGCCATGGCGGGCATTATATAATAGAAAAATCTTTTTGACCAGCGCGGCCCAGAGCGCTTCGGGGCCGGCCGAAAACGGCAGGGCCGAGGGAGCGGGCGCGCCTGGATCCCGCGCCTGTCGCCAGTCGCCCGCCGGCGGGGCGCCGAGGTTGAGGCCCACCCCGGCCACCAGGGCCGATTTTTTCGATTCCAATAAAATACCGCCGGTCTTGCCGCCTTCGAAGATAAGGTCGTTGGGCCACTTCAAGGCGATCGGCCAGCCGAAATCGGCCAGGCCGCGGGCCAGAAAAAGGGCCAGGGCCAGCGAGGCGCCGGGCCCGTCAAAAGGGGGGGCCGGGGGCAGCCGCAAAGCCCCGTATACGTGCCCGGCCGGCGACTGCCAAACCCGGCCCATGCGGCCGCGCCCGGCGTTCTGGCTGGCCGCCAGCACCGCGCCCCACACGGGCAGCCGGCCCTGGGCGATCAGATCCCAGGCCAGATCCAGAGACGAGGTGGCCGGGCCGTAGACGAAGAGCGGCCGTGACGCCTGTTCCATTTCCAAGGTGATGATTTTTTGAATTTCCGCCATGGTGAAAAATAACGTTCAAAAAAATAATGGTTCAAAAAAAATACCCGACGCCATACGCATGGCGCCGGGCAAAGGGTACAAAGTTTCAGGCGGCCAGTTCCTCGGCCAGAACGTTGATCAAAGCCCACAGCCCGTCCAGGGGCAAGTGGTATTGGGCATAGGAATCGAAGAGATAAGTCAATTCGGCCGTAAACTCCTCGTCGCCCGGATGCAAAACGCAGCCCACCGCGATATGGGGCAGCACCAGCCCTCGGCAGGCGAAACCCGAACCGCCGCCCTCCTCGGCGACCAAACCCAGTTCGGCGGCCCTTCGCCCAAAAGCCTCCGGTTCCGAACCGAATTTTTCAGTGACCGGGGCGGTCAAAAAACTGTGGGGGCCAGTGAAAAACATGGCCCCGCCGTTGAGCTCCCGGCCGGTGACCATCCGTCCCGAAAGGCCCAGATCCTGGGCCTTGGCCAGATAGGTCAACAACACCAAACCCTTCTGGAAGGCGGCCGGCCGGTGGCTATCGGGACCGACGATGGTCCGGCCCGAAAGGTCCACCAGATAGTCGCCGCCCATAAAAGGCACGATGAATCCCCGGCCCGGCCCGAAGCGGACGCCCGCGCCGGCCGCGGTCTCCGCCGGGGGGCGCCGGGCGGCGTCCGCCCACAGTTCGGGGGCCAAATCGGCCACCGTCCTATAGATGGCGATTTCTTCCGGCTGGCTGGGCCGGCACGGGCTATGATCAGCCACAGCAGGAACAGCCGCCGCCGCAGCCGGACGGGGCGGCGCTGGGCGCCGGCCGCTCGCTCTCCACCACAAAGCCGGAGCTCTGACCGTCATCCTTGAAGTCGATGACCACATCGCCCACCAAATCATGGAGTTCGCGGGCCATAAACAGTTCCAGGTCGCCGACCACGGCGGTGAGGTCGCCGGCTTCCGGCTGGTCCAGAGCCAGGGAAATCTGGGCGCCGGCACCGCTGCAATCGCATTCGGGCAGATAGATGCGCACCTTGGGGTCAACTTTATTTTCAGCCAAATACGCGCTCAGTTTTTCCTGGGCGAGGGGGGTAATGGTAATCATGGTCGCTCCTGATGGATCCAAAACATAACGGCGTCCGGCCGCTTGGGGCCAGCGCGGGCCGTTTGCCATAATCTAAGGACGCGCGGCCCGCCCGTCAAGCCGGCAACTATTTTACCCCATTGCCGGTGAAACGTATAGCACATTTTTCCGGCATTGGGTATAATGGATAAAGCAGAAATTTAGAGGTGTCCATGCCCGCCATTTATTTTGCCGGTCCGGATGTTTTCCGGCTCGATTATTCCCGACACCGCCGAGAAGTGCACCGGCTGTGCGTCCAGGCCGGGTTGACCCCTCTGTTGCCCGACGAGACCGAGACGCGCGACTCCCTGGCTATTTTTCATCACAACCTGGAACTGATCCGACAAGCCGACGGGGTTATCGCCAACCTCAACCCCTTTCGGGGCGTCATCGAACCGGACTCCGGCACCGTCTTTGAGTGCGGCCTGGCCTTTGGCCTGGGGAAATTCGTCATCGGCCTGGCCGACGACCAGCGGGATCTGGCGGCCAAGCTTTCGGCGCACGGCGCGGTTTTTGACGAGCGGCGGGGGCGGCACCTCCACGACGGCCTGACGGTGGAAAATTTCGGGCTGCCTTTAAACCTCATGATCAGCCACAGCCTGACCGCCCTGGTGGGCACTATGGCGGAAGCTGTATTGCTGGCCAAACGGAAGGCGGCGGCGGCCGGAGCAATAATCGCCTGATTTCACGCTTTTATTGCGGGGTCGGCTTCCGCCTCTTGCCGATTTGCGGAAAAATGGTTATCCTAAAGGGGATACCGAGGCTTCGGCCGTTGCGCCGAAGTGATTATTTTGCTTGAAACGAGCCTGACTATGCCTTCCTCCTCCCGTTCCCCACTGACCCGCGAAGAACTCGACGGTCGGTTGAACTGTTTTGGCGAATTCGAAGAAGCCGACGCCATTTGCCTGAAATCCTGCGCCTTGAGCATTAATTGCGCCATAGCCAAACAGCAGTTTCTGGGCTTCCAGCGCATGGACGACTCCGGAGTCGCTTTCGGTTTCGGCCGCCGCGAAGCGTACGAGGTCGAATAGGTATGCGGCTGGTCCGGCGCGCCCGTTCCCCCCTATCCCCCCTGGTTTGGACCGTTGCGGTTCTGACCGGGCTGGCGGCGCTGGGGGGATGCGCGGCCCACGAGACCCAGAAGTGGGCCAGCCTGACCGACCGCGGCGCCGACCACAGCTTTCGGGCGGTCACCTTTGAGGCGCCCCCCTTCACCCTGGCGGGCCTGATCAAAGGCCGGCCAGGGCAGTCGCCGGACCTGGTGGTCTATCTGGAAGGCGACGGCCGGGGGGTGGTGCGGGGCCGGGTGACCCAGGACCCCACCCCCAGCCGGGCCATGGGCTTTGAACTGGCCCGTTCCGACCCGGCCCCGGATGTGCTCTATCTGGCCCGGGTGGGGCAGTTCCAACCCGCCCAGACCGGGCCCGACTATCAGGCTTATTGGTCCAACAAGCGGTTGTCCGAAGAGTCGGTTCAGGCCGCCAGCCTGGCCATCGACCAGGCCAAAGCCAGTCGCGGCGCGCAACGTCTCCACCTCGTCGGCTATTCCGGAGGCGGGGGATTGGCCGTGCTGCTGGCCGAACGCCGTTCGGACGTGGCGACCGTGGCGACCGTGGCCGGCCTTTTGGATACCGGCTGGTGGGTTCGGGAAAAAAACTATCAGCCCCTCACCGGCTCCCTTAACCCCGCCGACCGGGCCGCGGCCCTGGTCGTCACTCCCCAGGTGCATTTTTACGGGACCGAGGACACCATCATTCCCGAGACCATGAGCGCCCACTTCCAGACCCTGGCCCCCTTTACCGATTTTCAGCGGGTGCGGGTCGAGACCAACCACTGGAAGGGATGGCCCGAACTGTGGCCCGGACTTTTGAACCAATACCTGGTTCCCCTGCGTCGGGCGACCGACGGCCGGAGCGGGGCCAAGATTTAGCGTAGTGGAACTGCCAACATTATAAGGAGATACGCGCATGGCGGGAGTCAATAAAGTCATTCTCATCGGGAATCTCGGCAAGGATCCGGAAATGAAATACGGCCAGACCTCCGGCAAGGCGGTCTGCCGCTTCAGCCTGGCCGTCAACGAGCGGCGCGGCGGCGGCGAGGAGCAGACGGAATGGTTCAACATCGTCTGTTTCGACCGGACCGCGGAAGTCGCCAACGAATATCTGACCAAGGGCAAGCAGGTCTATATCGAGGGCCGTCTCCAAACCCGCAAATATCAGGATCAGAGCGGGCAGGACCGGTATATGACGGAAGTCATTGCCAACAACATGACCATGCTCGGCAGCCGCCGCGACAGCGGCGACGACTATGCGCCGGCGGCTCCCCGCCGCGAGGCCCCGCCCCGCCCCGCCGCCAAGGCCAAGCCGGCGGCGGCCCCGGATGACGACCCCTTCAGCGGCGACTTCGGCCCCCCGCCGACCGAAGACGACATGCCCTTCTGACCCGGGCCGCCCCTCCTGTCCGTCTTTTTTTCACCCCGCCCCGGGCTCCCCAAGCCCTCGGGCGGGGCCGCCATTTCCGCCGCTTCCCATCGCCCCCGCTTGTTTGACGCGGGCAGCGGAGCTGCGGCGCTGTTTATGGGTATAAACCTGTTGGCACACAAGGGAAATCCAAGGGGCGCCGCCCCCGGCGCCGGAGGAGTCCGGAGGAGG
>JAVBTP010000083.1:0-5146 GCA_031556115.1 Candidatus Adiutricaceae bacterium | reverse complement strand
TTTCAGGCGGCCTATGATTTTGAATTTTTGATTTTGAATTTTTCCCTTGACATGGCCACCGGAATAAAGTATCTTTCTTTTTTGCGGGACGTGGCGCAGCCTGGTAGCGCACCTGAATGGGGTTCAGGGGGTCGCTGGTTCAACTCCAGTCGTCCCGACCACTTTAGCTCAAGGGGTTGAGCCGGAAAGGCCGCCCCTTGAGAATTTTTTTGAGCACTCTTTTGGAACCGGGCTCCTCAGCGGGGAAAAAATCGAGCCAGGGCGCCCGCTCTGAAAAAAATGTGAATTTTTTCAGAGCCCCCTTGACACCCCCGGAGACGGTGATTAAATTTTATATAGTTTGATGGAACGTTGACCTTTTTTTCAAAAAGACGCGGCTTAAGGCCGCCTCTTTTCACGCCTGTAAATAGCTTACCTAACATATCCTGCCTCGTTAATCTTCCATAACAGGCGGCGGAGAGCATCAGCTCACCGCCGCCTTTCTCTTTTACGCTTCAGGCCCGAACCTCCCCGCATGTGGACGGAAGAAATTGAAACCCCGCCAGAGGGGCGGCGGATCGGCCGTCACCCCCTGGTGACGGACAGGCCCAGATCCTCGGCCAGCGACTGCTTGATCGACAAAAGCTTGTCGACCATCTTTTTCAACCTTTCGCCGGTGAATTGGCCGGCCAGGCCCGAAATGGACAAGGCGTGGGTGCATTCGCCGGACTGACTGTACACCGGAATGCCCAGACAACGCACGCCCTCGCTCCACTCCTCGTCGTCAAAGGCATAGCCTTTTCGCCGCACTTTGCGGATCTCGGCCCACAGCCGCTCCCTGGTCATGATGCTTTTATGGGTGTGGGCCTTGAAATTAATATCCTCCATCAGGGCGTGAAGCTCGCCGTCGGTCATGGCCGCCAGCATGCACTTGCCCATGGAGGCGTTGTGCAAGGGCGCGGTGTTGCCGATGTGGGAGACATAGCGCACGGGAAGGTTGCTGCTGATGACGTCGATGGTCAGCACCTCCATCCGGTGGCGCTGGCCCAGGCAGACCGTTTCGCCGAAAAGATTGGCCAGGGTCTGCATGTGGCGGTTGACCAACCGGGACAAGGTGGCGCCGTTGACGGTCTTGCTGCTTAGGCGGAACATCTTCATGGTCAGGGCGTAGCGCTTGCTGTCGAGGCGGGTCAGGTAGCCCAGGTCCGACAGGGTCAGGACGATGCGGTTGATGGCGTTTCGGTCCTGCCTCAGGGAACGCACCAGGTCGGCCACGCTCAGCTCGCCTTTCTCGGCGATGATCTCGATGACGTCGGTGGCTCTTTTCAGCAGGTCCAGAAAATAATAAGGGTCTGGTTCGGGCGCCACTCCCGGCCGGGTCGCGTGGCCCGGCCCGGGTTCGACCAAAACGCCTGAGACTCCGGATTTTTTCGGCGGCGGGAACTTTTCGTGAACTGGGGGCATGGGCGATCCTCTTTTTGTTCGCCGGGTCACGGCGGTTGCGGGTGGTCTGACGCCTTTAATTATAGCCCACCGCGGTTGACCTGGCAATGGTCATTTGCATTTTGAATGTTCGCTCAAAGAATATATATACGGAAAAATGTCATATTGACAGGAATACTGAATTCGGTTATTTTAATCTCACAGCGAGCATTTACCAAAACCGGCCCGTAACCCTAACTCAGTTGGAAACCCAAAAGACGTTGTCTTAAAAGAGAAACGCCACTCATACTCTTTCCGCCGACGGTTCGCAGCGGAGGCCTATACGAGTGTCCAAAATTGAGCGAGAATGCGAGTCACGCCTATCGAACATGATTGCCTGGCAATCATCACCCCGGCCGCCCCCGGAGGCGGCCGCCTGGACGGGAGACCTGAAATGTCCTTGGAAAACCTGCGTCCCTTCCCTCTGGAAGAACTGGAGACGAGACTGGCCCGGGTGCGGGCGAAAATGGCCGCCGACGGCCTGGACGCCGCCGTCATCGTCAGCCCCGAAAACATCTATTATCTCACCGGTGTCGACCATTACGGCTATTTTTTCCAATACTTCCTCATCGTGCCCCTGGAGGGCGAACCGGTCTTGATCTGCCGCCGCATGGAACAGGTGACCATGGGCATCATGCTCCAGAACACCCGGTTCCACGGCCACCTCGACCACGAGCATCCCTCCGATTACGCCATCGAGGACCTCAAGGCCTTCGGCCTGGAAAGGGGGCGCATCGGCCTGGAAAAACAAACTCTGTTCGGGCCTTTGGAAAATATGGAAATCCTGTTCCAGGGGCTGCCGGGCGCGACCTGGATCAACTTCTCGGGCGCGGTGGATGAACTCCGGCAGGTCAAGTCGCCCCTGGAGCTGGATTACATCCGGCGGGCGGCGGCCATCAGCGCGGCCATGACCCGGGCGGCCACCGAAGCCTGCCGGGCCGGGGCGGCCGAAAACGAAATCGCCGGCGAAGCGTGCCGGGCCATGTGCACCCTGGGCGGCAACCCGCCCGGATTCCCGCCGTTCATCCGCTCCACCCCCACCATGGGCATGGAGCACGGCGGCTGGACCACCCGGCGGCTGGAGGCCCGGGACACCTTGTTCCTCGAGCTCAGCGGCTGCTACAAGCACTATCACGCCCCCATGGGCCGGTTGGTCTTCGTGGGGGAGATACCCAGGGAGGCGGCCTTCATCTCCAAGGTCTGCATCGACGCCTTCAACGCCGTGGTGGCCAACCTCAAAGACGGCCACACCGCCGCCGAAGTGTATGAAAAGTGGCAGGCGGTGGTGGACGACGCCGGGCTCCGGCACTACACCCGCCACCATTGCGGCTACATGATGGGCATCGGTTTTCCGCCGGCCTGGACCGGCGGCAGCCGGGTCATCGGTCTGCGGCGTTACAGCGACATGGTGCTGAGGAAAGGCATGACCTTTCACATTCTCTCGTGGCTGGTGGGGAGCGGCAAGGGTGACTACCTGGTGACCAACGCCGCCGCCGTCGGCGAAACCCACGGCGAAAACCTCATCGATCATCCGATGGAGCCGATTGTAAAATAGGCGCCCGCGGCCGCGCCATTCTTCCTCAGGAAGTGCCGGCCGAATAACCGCCGTGTTTCCGCGCGGCTTTTGCTTTCGAATTTTCACCAGAAGGAGTTCATTATGAAAAAATTGTTCGGACTGGCCACCCTGATGGCCTGTTGTCTCTGGGCCTTTTCCGTCCAACCGGCCCTGGCCGCGGGCGAGGTGAAACTGCGCCTGTCCTGCCCGGTGGCCACCAAGGGTTCTTTCATGGGCGATTCCATCGAATTGTGGAAAAAGCTGATCGAGGAGAAATCCAACGGCCGCATCAAAATTTCCCTTCATTATTCCGGAGAACTGGGCTCGGAAGGCGAAACCTTCGACCAGCACTACAAGGGCACCGTGCCCCTGCTGCTGACGTACTCGACCACCAGGTACAGCGAAAAACTGGGCCTGTTGTCCACGCCCTATCTTTTCGACGACTGGAACGACGTCCGGGAAGCCTTCAAGCCCGGCGGCTGGATGACCGACGTTTATGGAAAAATCTACGAGGAAGTCGGCATCAAGTTTCTGGCCCCCTATCCCGGAGGTTTCGGCGGGGTGGACACCAAGGGCAAGTACGCCACCAACATCGCCTCGGCCAAGGCCCAGGGCATCAAGGTCCGCTGCGCCGCCATCTTCCCTCTGCCGGAGACGATGAAGGCCCTGGGGTATCAGGTCATCCCCGTGGATTGGAACGAGACCTACACCGCCATCCAGACCGGTTTGGTGGACGGCAGTTCCAACAACCCCATTTTCTGGACCTATGACACTTTTCGCGATCTGCTGCAATACTTCGTGGATACCCACCACGTCTTTTCCTCGGCCGACATGACCATGAACCTCGACGCCTGGAACAAACTCAGCCCCGAGGACCAAAAAATCATCATGGACTCGGCCCTGGAAGTGGCGGCCAAGCAGTTCGAGGATGCGGAAAAGACCGACCTCCATTACCGCCAGCTTTCCATCGACCACGGCATCAAGTACATCCAGCCCTCACCGGAGGAACTGGCGGAGATGAAAAAAGTCTGCCGGGGGGAAATCTGGCCGCTGATGGAAAAAGTGGTCGGCCAAGATCTCATGCAGTTGGTCTACGACAACGCCAAATAAAGAAGAAGTCAACCCCGATGGGGGGGGAGCCTTCCCCCCCGGGCGCCAGCCCCAGGCGGGCGCCCGGGGGTTTTTGAAGGAGGTACCGTCAATGCTGGACAGCCTGCTGCGCATGTTCGACCGTTTTGATTCCCACCTGGTGAAAGTTCAAAAAGTCATGGTGATAACCTTTGGCCTGGTAATGAGCGTAGGCATGGTCACGGCCATTGTTTCCCGCCAGATTTTCAAAAACCCGCTTTTGGGGATGGAAGAGATAATCGTGGTCAGCGGTTTTTGGTTCTACATGATCGGAGCGGCCCTGGCCGCCTCCGAACGCTCGCATTTGCGGGTGGAAGTGATCCCCATGTTCGTCAAGAACAGGCGGGTGGTGGCGGTCATCGAGGTTTTCCTCTCGGTTCTGACCGTGTTTCTGGCCGGCGTCATCCTCTACTGGTGCTTTGATCTTCTGGCCTGGTCGATACAGAAGAAAGACATTCTCCCGGCCACCAAACTGCCGTCCTACGTGCCCCAAAGCTCCTTCCCGCTGGCCATGATCCTGCTGGTTGTATATTTTTTCCGGGATTTATTGCGGGATATAAAAAAATTAGGTGAAGCCTTCCGCGGCCGGCCCGCAAAGACACAAGCCTTGGAAGGAGGGGTGAAATGACCGCTATGATCGGCTTCGGCCTTTTGGTCTTACTGATGTTGCTGGGGCTGCCCATCGCCTTTTCCTTCGCGGCCGCGACTTTCTTCATGGCCCTGTCTTACGGCATAGACATCTCCATGGTCATAACCACCGGGTTCTGGTCGCTCAATTCCGTCATCCTGCTGGCCCTGCCTCTGTTCATCATGGGCGGTTATCTGATGGAAAAGGGGGGCCTGGCCGATAGACTGGTGAATTTCGTCAGCGCCTACGTCGGCCGCATCCGGGGCGGCCTGGGCGCCTCCATGGTGGTGACCTCGGCCATTTTCGGGGCCATTTCCGGCTCGTCTTCGGCGGCGATCGCCTCCATCGGCACGGTCATGATTCCGCCCATGGAA
>JAVBTP010000152.1:0-5145 GCA_031556115.1 Candidatus Adiutricaceae bacterium | reverse complement strand
GGTGGACCTTGTCGATATCCCGAGGACTGAGGGTCTGCATACGGGTCAGCACGGATTACCTCCTCAAAGCGGTCGGCGATGCGGCCGGAAAAAGGAAAAGGGCGGGACGGCCCGATCGCGGCCGCCCCCGGTCTCCTGTTGGTTGGTTTCGCCCAACCAGACAGGAGGCCGGGCCCAGTACCCCGTAACTTCTTAAGTTACGGGGTACTGGGCTGTCTGGCATTACTTGATTTCCATTCCGTTCCGTAGTTCCTCGTTCAGAGTTTTCCACAGGCACCAGCAGGCCAGCACCATGATGATCGAAAAGGGCGCGGCCGCGGCAATGGAAGCGGTCTGCAAGGCGCCCAGCCCGCCGGTGTTCAGCAGCACGAAGGCCAGCGCCGCCTGCAAAACGCCCCAGATGAGCATACGGCCCTTGGGAGGATTGAGGTCGCCTTCGGTGGAATACATGGAAAGCACAAAGGTGGAGGCATTGGCCGAGGTGATCAGAAAAGTGCTGATGAGCGCCACCATGATCACGCCCATGACGGTGCCCAGGGGAACGTGGCTGTACATGGCGAAAGCGGCCGTGGACAGGTCTTCGTTGACCGCGCTGGCGATGTCGGCCACGCCGGTCAGCTGCATTTCCAGGGCCGTGCCGCCGAAGATGGAAAACCAGGTGAAGCAGCCGAAGGCCGGAACCAGCAGCACACCCGTCACAAACTGGCGGATGGTGCGGCCGCGGGAGATGCGGGCGATGAAGGAGCCCACAAAGGGCGCCCAGGCGATCCACCAGGCCCAGTAGAAGATGGTCCAGCTGCTCAGCCATTTTTTGTAGTCGCCGCCGTAGGGGGCCACGTCGAAGCTCTCGATGATGAGGTTCTGGAAGTAGGAGCCGACGCCCGTCACCAGCGTTTCGATGATGGCCAGGGTCGGGCCCAGCAGCAGCAACAGGCCGGCCAGGAGGCAGGCCAGGAACAGGTTGAGGTTCCCCAGAAATTTGATGCCCTTGGCCATGCCCGTGACCGCGGTGTAGGTGTACACAAAGCCGATCACCAACAGGATGGTCAGCTGCATGGCCGTGTTTTTCGGCAGCCCGAAGGCGTATTGCAGCCCGCTGTTGATCTGGGCCACGGCCAGGCCGATGCTGGTGGCCACCCCGGCCACGGTGGCGAAGATGGTCAGCACGTCCACCGTGCGGGCGATATTGCCCCGATGGCCCTTGGGGCCCAGAAGGGGCAGGAACAGGCTGCTCATGAGGCCCGGCGCCCCTTGGCGAAACTGGAAATAGGCCAGGCACAGGGCGATGACCGAGTAGCCGGCCCAGGGGTGCAGGCCCCAATGGAAGAAGGAGGCCCGCATGGCGTCCTCGGCGGCCCGGGCCGTGTTGGGTTCCGCGCCAAACGGGGCGGAGGCCAGGTGGTACAACGGTTCGCCCACCCCGTAGAAGACCAGGCCCACGCCCATGCCGGCCCCGAAGAGCATGCCGAACCAGGCGGTGGTGGAAAATTCGGGCTTGGAGTCCTCTTCGCCCAGCTTCAGCTTGCCGAACTTGCCGACCGCCAGGAAAATGGGAAAAAACACGAAACAGTTCATGGCCAGCATGTACCACCAGCCCATGTACGTGGAGAAGAAGTTGAACAGCGCGCTGGTGGCCGAGTTGAACGCCTCGGGCGCCACCAGGCCGGATCCCACCAGAATCACCATGACCGCCAGGGAGACGATGTAAACCAGGTTGTCTTTTTTTCCATTTGGCATAATTACCTCTTAAGTCATCTTGGTTGCGGAAACAAACCCATAAACAGGCCGACCGCCGTCTTCCCTATCGCCGTCAGGGAGGCGGCAGTTCGGTGAATCATCCACAAACTCACCTACTAGGCCACGCACAGGATGGCGGGGCGTCGCGTTGCCGGAAAACACTGTTTGAGGCTACCGTGGACTGAAACCGGCGTTCCGAGTTATGAACTGATGATGACAATCAATGCGCCAACGCCCTGAAATAGGCTGATTTGGCGAAATGATTCCTATAATGGACTTATAACCCGGAACGCCCGTGGCGCGCGCGAATCTTCATTTTGATATTGCTTACGACGTTTTGCTTGACCAAATTATAGCAAAAAGACCAGGCAATAGCAAGGGGCTTTATTAAAAAATACTATAATAACAGTATATTATATAAAAACAATTGACGCGGGTCAAGGTCGGGCGACCGTCAAACTCAAAGTCGTCTGGCGGCCGCCCGGTTCAGGGGAATTGGTAACCGAGCAGTTTCAGGCTTGATTCCCTTTTAGGGGAGCCTTACGGGGCCCGGAATTCGGTGGTGGCCACGTCGGGCGGATAGACTATGTGGCCGACCCCTTCCGTATCATACTGCAGAACCGGATAGAAGAAGGCCTCTATCCCCACCACGGGGTCGGGCAGGGTTTCCTTGCTGTAAATATAATTGTTCAGAATGGCCCCGTCTTTTTCCTTGGTATAGGTCAGCTTTCCGGTGTGCATCTCGCTGGCTATGACCTCGGTGATGCTTTCGCTGTCAATCTTGCCATGTTTATCCAGGGTTCTTTGCAGAACCTTGACCACGAAATTGATGCTGTCATAGGCCAGCCCCCCGGAAGAGGCGCTGGGCTTGCTGCCGGACCGGGCCTCGAATTTTGCGGCCCATTCCTTGGCCGCGGGGGTGGCCAATTGGGGAATCATGTCCAGCACTTTGTCACCGGCCTCACCGGTCATCTCATACCAGTTGCCGACCCAGCCCAAGCCGTCGGCGATGATTATCGACTCCAGGCCGATCTCCTGGGCCTGCCTGATCAGGGCGCCCATGGCCGGGTGCATGGAGGTGCCGCCGATGAGGGCCACTTTGTTGGCGCGCAGGCGGTTCAGCAGTGAATAGAAGTCGGTCTGGGTGCTTGGAAAATAATCCTCGCTCACCGTTTCCCACCCGCTCTTGCCCAACATCTCCTTCAGGGCCTTGCCGGTGCTGCGGCCCCAGTCCGTATCCTCCCCGAAGACGGCGAAGGTTTTCTTCTCCGGCTTCCAGATGCCCTTGGCTATGGCCGCTTCTATCGCCTCGACATAGCCCTGCATCAGGGTGGCGGGCATGGGCCAGCCTTTGATGGAAACGTATTTGTATTTTTCGGGATTGCTGAGGTATTTCTGGTTCATCAGCTCGGTGGCCGCCCCCCCGAGTATGTGCGGTATCTTGGCGTCGGCCAGCACGTCCATCACCGCGACACCCACCGAACTGCAAAAATTCAAGGTGCCGATATGCACGCCTTGATTGTCAATGGCCTCGGCCCAGGCGGCGGTCGCCTTGGCCGGGTCGCACTGGTCGTCGATCCAGACCACTTCCACCTTGTAGTCGCCAATTTTGTAATTGATGTTTTCCAGGGCCATTTCGGTCGACACTTTAAATTCCTGGCCCGTCAGGGACGTGGGGCCGGTGAAAGGCCCCTGAACACCGATCTTGACAACTTTCTGCTGGGCCATAAGAAGCGTGGCGGAAAAAGCGAGGGCCAAAAGGGCCACGCCGGTCAGCAGCAACAACTTTTTCATAATTCCTCCTTACCGGGTAAAACGGCCCGCTCTTAAACAAGCGGAGTGGCGAAGATGGTTCTGGGGTTGACGGCTCTCCCTCAGGGAGGCCCGGTTTCATCAAGGCGTATCCAGTTTCTTGACGGCTATGTCGGGCGGGTGGACGATATGCCCGACGCCCTCCTGGTCGTATTGCAGAACCGGGAAGAAGAAGCTGTCCGCTCCCACCACCGGATCGGGCATGGTTTCGAGGGTGTAGCGGTAGGCGTTCATGATGATGGCCCCGTCTTCCTGGGTGAATTCAAGCTTGCCGGTATGCAGTTCGCTGACCATGACCTCCCTGATGCTCTCGCTGTCCAGCCGGCCGTGCTTGTCCAGGGCCCTCTTCAGAACTTTGATCAGGATATTGACGCCGTCATAGGCCAGGCCGCCGGCGGAGGGGGTGGGCTGGTGGCCGGCCCGGGCCTCGAATTTTTCAGCCCAGGCTTTGGCCGCGGGGGTGACGATTTGCGGGATCATGTCCAGGACGCCCTCCACGGCCTCGCCGGTCAGGTCGCGCCAGTTGCTGAACCAGCCCAGACCGTCGGCGATGATCAGCGATTCCAGGCCGATCTCCCGGGCCTGCTTGATCATGATGCCTATGGCCGGGTACATGGAGGTGCCGGCGACGAGGGCCACCTGGTTGGAGCGGTAACGGTTCACCAGCGAATAGAAGTCGGTCTGGGTGCTGAGGAAATAGTCCTCGCTCACCACTTCCCAGCCCGCCTGGCTGAAGAGGCTCTTGAGGGCCTCGCCGGCGTTGCGGCCCCAATCCGTA
The DNA here is from genome assembly GCA_031556115.1 of Candidatus Adiutricaceae bacterium. GTDB lineage: Bacteria > Desulfobacterota > Desulfarculia > Adiutricales > Adiutricaceae > Adiutrix. The sequence goes on along the minus strand of JAVBTP010000152.1, from coordinate 818 downwards.
TCTTCGCCGAAGACGGCGAGGGTCTTTTTTTCGGGCTTCCAGTCGCCTCGGGCTATGGCCGCCTCCACCGCCTCCACGTAGCCCCGCATCAGCTTGGTCGGCATGGGCCAGCCCTTGTTCCAGTAGGAGTATCTGGCGGGATCGCTGTCGTATTTTTCATTGATCAGGGCGGTGGCCCCAAAGCCGAAAATGTGCGGGATCTTACGGTCGGCCGTCAGGTCCATCAGCGCCACGGCCACCGAACTGCACCAGGACAGGGCGCTCGCGTCGAGGCCGGGCTTGGCCGCGGCGTCGACGTAGGCGCTGACCGCCTGGCCCGGCTCGCACTGGTCGTCGATCCAGACCGCTTCCAGCTTGTAGTCGCCGATCTGGTAGCCGATGTTTTCCAGGGCCATTTCGGCGGAAAGCTTGAATTCCGCGCCCACCTCGGCCTGAGGTCCGCTTATGGGCGCCAGGAAACCGATTTTGAGGACCTTCTCCTGGGCCGCCAGGTGGGGGGCGGCGGTGGAGGCCGCCAGGAGCGCGATGGCTAGACAGGCCAGTAGCCACGTTTTTTTCATAATTCCCTCTTGATTAGCGGATACGACGTGTCGGGGCGTTCATTGAATTCCCCGCGGTTCAGCGTTTACCCCGGCCAGCCAGGCGACGAGGTGGTGTTTCTTGAACCGGGCCACCGTCGCCTTATACAGGGCGGCCACCCCGCCGGGATAGTTGATCATGATCACGATGAGGATGACGCCGTAGATGATCAGGTTGATGCCCGGCCAGTTCGACAGGCTGGTGCGCACGTACTCCATCAGGATCAGGAAGGGAAAGGC
>JAVBTP010000019.1:0-14258 GCA_031556115.1 Candidatus Adiutricaceae bacterium | reverse complement strand
GTGGCTTTCCCCTTTGGCTCGGGCTGCGCCAACCTTCTGGCCTGGCCCCTGGTCTATGCCCGGCGGGGCCTGGACCGGGCGGTGGTGGGCGGAGCCGATCCCTCCTGCCGGCTGTATCTGGAGGTGGACGAACTGACCCTGGCCATGACCCCCAAGGTTTTCCGCAGAATGCTCGCGGCCGGTCCGGATTCTTTTCTCGCCGGCCACACCTGGGCCGATGTGCTGAAGAAGGTGGCCAAAAGCCAAAAGGCCTGGGCTCGTCACTGATCCGCCCGGGCAGCCTCAAGTCGGCTGGCGGTCGCTCGGCCATCTGATCGACTCTCAGGCGGGTCAACCGGATAGTACCCCGTAACTTCTTAAGTTACGGGGTACTGGAGGAAGCCCGCCAGGGCTTCCCGGCGACGAAGTCGGCGAGAGGAAAGCAAAAATCGCATTTTTGCTTTCCGGTCCAGAGCTTAAAACGGCGCTGCTTTGAGCGACATTTTAAGCGGTACAAGGTAATAGACGAGCGACGGCCTGATCTCAAACCTTTTCCATATTGACAACCCGCCCCCCGGGCCTTACTTTCAAGCCCGTAAGAAGCGAAAACGGCGGCCCTTTTTCAGGGTTGGCCTATTTTACGAGGTTGTCCATGCGTTACGATAAATTCACCATCAAGAGTCAGGAAGCCCTGGCCGAGGCGCAGAGCTTGGCCGACCAAAAGGGGCAGCAGGAAATCACCCCCCTTCATCTGGCGGTGGCCCTCATCAACCAGCCCGAGGGGTTGGTGCGGCCCATTCTGGCCAAGGCCGGAACCCCGCCCGCCCTGATTGTGGGCGAGTTGGACAAGGAACTGGAAAAGCTCCCCAAAATTTCCGGCACGGGCCTCACCGGCTACGTCGGGCCGGAACTGAAGACCGTTCTGGACCTGGCCCTGGCCGAGGCCGAAAAAATGCGCGACGAGTTCGTCTCCACCGAGCATTTGCTTTTGGCCATTTTGGCCAAAAAAGACGGCCCGGCGGCGAAGGTCTTGGTGTCCAACGGCCTCAGCCGCGACTTGGTTTTCAAAGTGCTTCAGGAACTGCGGGGCAACCAGCGGGTCACCGACCAGAACCCCGAGGAAAAATACCAGGCCCTGCAGAAATTCACCCGCGACCTCACCGACGAGGCCCGGCGCCAGAAACTGGATCCGGTCATCGGCCGCGACGAGGAAATCCGGCGGGTCATCCAGGTCCTCTCCCGCCGCACCAAGAACAATCCGGTCCTCATCGGGGAGCCGGGGGTGGGCAAAACCGCCATCGTCGAGGGCCTGGCCCGGCGCATCGTCTCCGGCGACGTTCCGGAGTCGTTGAAAAACAAGCGTATCCTCTCTCTGGATATGGGCGCTTTGGTGGCCGGAGCCAAGTTTCGGGGCGAGTTCGAGGAGCGGCTCAAATCGGTCATCAAAGAGGTGGAGGCCTCCAGCGGGGAGATAGTCCTCTTTATCGACGAAATGCACACCCTGGTGGGGGCCGGCAAGGGCGAGGGGGCCATGGACGCGGGCAATATGCTCAAGCCTCCCTTGGCCCGCGGGGAACTGCGCTGTGTGGGCGCCACCACGATTGGGGAATATCGCAAGAATATCGAAAAAGACCCGGCCCTGGAACGCCGCTTCGCCCCGGTCCTGGTGGAGGAGCCCACGGTGGAGGACACCATCAGCATTCTGCGCGGGTTGAAGGAGCGCTATGAGGTCCACCACAAAGTGAATATCAAGGACAGCGCCCTGGTGGCCGCGGCCACGCTCTCCCACCGCTATATCACCGACCGTTTTCTGCCGGACAAGGCCATCGACCTCATCGACGAGGCCGCCAGCCGGCTGCGCATGGAAATCGACAGCCTGCCTTCGGAACTGGACGAGATCAAGCGCCGGATCCTGACCCTGTCCATCGAGCGGGAGGCCTTGAAAAAAGAGCACGATCGTGGGGCCCAGGACCGTCTGGCCCGGCTGGAGCGGGAAATCGCCGGCCTCACCGCCCGTGACGCGGATCTGACCCGCAAATGGCAGGCCGACAAAGATGTCATCACCCGCCAGGCCGGGTTGAAGGAGGAGATTGAAAACGTCCGGGGCGGGATTGAAAAGGCGCAGCGCGAGGGCGATCTGGGGCGGGCGGCCGAATTGCAGTACGGCCGGTTGCCGGCCCTGCCCCGGGAGTTGGAAAAAATGGCCCAGGCTTCCTCGGCCGCCCTGGTCAAAGAAGAGGTGGAGGCCGACGACGTGGCCGAAATCGTGGCCAAGTGGACCGGCATCCCCGTGAGCCGCCTGATGGAGGGTGAAAGGGAAAAGTTGGTGCACATGGAAGAGCGCCTCAGCCGGCGGGTGGTGGGCCAGAAGGAAGCCATCGAGGCCGTGGCCCGGGCCGTGCGCCGGGCCCGGGCCGGCATCGGCGACCCCAACCGGCCCATCGGTTCCTTCATTTTCCTCGGCCCCACCGGCGTGGGCAAGACCGAACTGGCCAAGGCCCTGGCCGAGTTTCTCTTTGACGACGAAAACGCCATGGTTCGGCTGGACATGAGCGAGTTTATGGAAAAGCACGCCGTGGCCCGGCTCATCGGCGCCCCGCCAGGCTATGTGGGCTACGAGGAGGGCGGCTACCTCACCGAGGCGGTGCGGCGCAAGCCCTATAGCGTGATTCTGTTCGACGAGGTGGAAAAGGCCCACCCGGACGTTTTTAACAGTCTCCTGCAGCTTCTGGACGACGGCCGCCTCACCGACGGCCAGGGCCGCACCGTGGATTTTAAAAACACGGTGGTCATCATGACCTCCAACATCGGCTCCCATTTCATCGCCGAGGCCGGGGGCCGCGATCCGGAGGGCATGCGCCAAAAGGTCATGGAGGCCCTGCGGACCCATTTCCGGCCCGAGTTCCTCAACCGGGTGGATGATACGGTCACCTTCCACGCCTTGAGTGAAAAGGAGATCGAGGATATCGTCCGCATCCAGGTGGCCATTTTGGCCGGCCGTCTGGCCGAGCGCAAGCTGACCCTCGCCCTGTCGCCGGACGCCGTGGTCTTCCTGGCCCGGACCGGCTTCGACCAGGTGTACGGCGCCCGGCCGCTGAAGCGGGCCATCCAGGCCCAGTTGATGGATCCCCTGGCCATGGGGCTGCTGAGCGGGGAAATCGTTGACGGCCAGCACCTGGAGGTGGCGGTCAACGCCCGGGGCGACGGCCTGGTTTTCGGGCTTGACCCGGGCGGGGGGTGGTCTGGTGAGGCGGAAGCCGCCGGCGGCGCCGCCGCTGGGGCGCCGAAACGTATTCAGTGATGCCAAATGAACCACAAAATGATGTGGCGGGAGCGGCCAGCCCCGCCTCATCTGGTGGTTTTGAAAGAAAAAGCTTGACTTTTGGGGCTTTTTAGGCTATATTCAATGCCATCAGGTCTTGGGAATCCCGTGAAAATCGGGAACGGGCCCGCCGCTGTAACCGGAACGAAAACAGCCGACGCCATGGGTGTCGATCGCCACTGAGGAAAAATCGGGAAGGCGCTGTGAGTAGGTTGACGGAAGTCAGAAGACCAGCCTGAGGCAATACCAAATTCTTCCCCGCGGAATCGGGAAGTTGTGGCGACTTGAGTGGAGAACAGGGCCTCCCGGGTCAACTTTCAAAGTTGATTCGGGTTTTTTTGTGGCATCCTCCTGAGGCCGCAAAAATAGAGGCGGCCATCTTCTCGCCCGCGAGGTTTGAAGAAAACCGGCCCGCTTTGAAGCGGCGTCGCATTTTAGTTATAGGAGGTGACCTCTTTACCATTGAATCGCTGAGTTTCAGGGTAGGGAACCCCGTGGAAATCGGGGACGGGCCCGCCGCTGTAACCGGGGACGAAAACGGCCGAATCGATCCGGCCGGCGACGGGTGTGGTTACCGGACACACCCGGCGGACCGCCGCGAGGGTCGATCCAAGCCACTGGCGACAGGTGCCGGCATGTAGCCGACGCCGCCGGGAAGGGGCCGCGAGTAGGATGATCCGGAAGTCAGAAGACCTTCCTGAATCACGTGGTGGAATGTCGCTCGGGGCGGCTTGGGAACGCTGTTCCGGATGTCAGACCATCGCTCATTGAGGCCGAACGCCGACAGGCGGAATCTCCCTGGTCAGGAGACCCGCTGTAGGAGGCCGGATCAGGGCTCGCGGATAAAGCCCGGCCAAGCTCATGGATTAGGGCGTCCCTGGGTGCTTGACGGTTCGTGAGAACCGAAAAAATCCGGCCGGCGGTCGGGTGCTACCTCCCCCGTCCGCCGGCTGGATTCCTCTCTCTCTTATGCTGCTTTATCCTGCCAAACGAGGGCCGGCTTCACGCCGGCCCTTTCTGGTGGGGCCTCACCAGGCCGGGCGCACCCAAAAAACAGACCGGCCCCCATCCGGGAGCCGGCCTGGCATCAATTCGGTGATTACGCCTCAGGCGGTGCTGATGCGGGAAAAATCGGCGATCTGCTCGAACAGGCCGCAGGCGCGGGACAACAGGGCGATGCGGGCTTCCTTGATCCCCGGGTTGGGATCATCCACCAGAACCTGCTCGAAGAAGCTGTCCACCGGGCCGCGCAAGGCCGCGATTTCCGCCAGTAAGCCGGCGAAGTCGCCGGAGGCCAGATAGCCGGCCGTCTTGTTCTCCAAACTGCTGACCCGGTCCAGGAGCGTTTTTTCGGGCGGCAGGGTCAGGCGGTCCCAGTGGGCAAAGTTCTCTTTCAGGCCGAACTTCTTAATGATGTTGACCACCCGCTTGAAGACCTGGGCCAGATCCTTGAAGCCCTCCTGGGCTTTGAGGTTTTCCAGGGCCCGGGCCCGCAGAGCGGCGGCCAGCGGCTGATCGTGGACGCTCAGAACCGCCTCGGCCGCGTCGCCGGACACGCCCTGGCCGGTCAGGAGGTTTTTCAGCCGCACCCGGATGAACTCCAGCACCGCGGCCCTGGTTTCCCTGGCCGGCCGCTTGGCCCAGCCGGAGAGGTTTTCCAGGGCCTGGTCGATCAACGGTTCGAGAGATTCGCGCCAGCCCCGGTCCAGAAAGATGTTGATAATACCCAAGGCTCCGCGCCGGAGGGCGAAGGGGTCGGCCGCGCCCGAGGGGATGAGCCCCACCGCGAAGCAGCCGCAAATGGTGTCCAGTTTATCGGCCACACTCAGGATGGCCCCGATGGCCGAGGCCGGCAATTCGCCCCCGGCCCGCACCGGCATATAGTGCTCCATGATGGCCTCGGCCACTTCCGGGGCTTCGCCGTCCAGAAGGGCGTATTCCCGGCCCATGACGCCCTGGAGGGTGGGGAACTCCTGCACCACCCCGGAGACCAGGTCGCACTTGCAGAGATCGGCCGCCCGGGCCAATTGGTCCTTGTATTGCGGGGCCACGATGTCGGCCAGGTAAAGGGCCAGGGCCTTGAAGCGTTCCACCTTCTGCCAGGACGTGCCCAGCAAATGGTGAAAAACCACGCCTTTGAGTTGCTCGGCCCGATCAGCCAGCTTGACCTTGCGGTCTTCGGTGAAATAGAAGCGGTCGTCTTCGAGCCGGGCCCTGAGCACCCGTTCGTGGCCTTTGCGGACCACGTTCATGTCCCGGGCCCGGGTGTTGTTGACGGCGATGAAATAGGGCGCCAGACGGCCCCGGGCGTCGGTGAGGGCGAAATAGCGCTGATGCTCCTTCATGGCCGTGGTGGCCACGGCCAGGGGCAATTCCAAAAAATGGCTGTCGAAGTTGCCCAAAACGGCCACGGGCTCTTCCAGGAGGTTGGCCACTTCCTCCACCAGTTCCTCGTCCACCACCAACTTGAGGTCGGCGCTGTCTTCCCTGATGACCCGGTCGATTTCCTGGCGGACCAGTTCCCGGCGTTTTTCAAAATCCACTTGAACGTGGGTCTCGGCCAGGCGGGTCTCATATTCGTCGGGGGAGGTGATGACCACCGCCCCGGGGTGCAGAAAACGGTGGCCGTAGCTGACCTTGCCGGCCTTGGCCCCGGCGAAGGATATGGGCAGCACCTCGCCGTCCAGAACGGCCAGAAGCCAGTGCACCGGCCGCACGAAAGTGTATTCCCCATTGCCCCAGCGCATGTTTTTGGGAAAGGGCAGGGCGGCCAGGATTTCGGGCAGAACCTCGCTCAGCACGGCGGCCACGCTCCGGCCCTTGACACTTTTGTGGGCCGCCAAATATTTCCCCTTGGGCGTGGTCACGGTCAGAAGGTCGCTCACCGACACGCCCTGGCCGCCCGCGAAACCGGTGGCCGCCTTGGTGGGGTTGCCGTTGGCGTCATAGGCCGCCGACAGGGGCGGGCCCACCACTTCCTCTTCCACATCCGGCTGGTGGTCGGCCAGGCCCCACAGGCCCAGGCCCAGACGCCGAGGCGCGCCCCAGATTTTCAGGCGCTCGAAAGGCAGGCGGGAGTCAGTCATGGTTTTGGTGAGCTTTTCCTCTAAAAAGCTGATGGCCGGGGCGAAATACCCGGCCGGGATTTCCTCGACGCCAAGTTCCAAAATCAGGTCAACGGTGCTCACAGGCTGCCCTCCCAACGGCCCATCAGGGGGTGCCCCATGGACTCTCTTTGTTCCACATACAGCTTGGCCACCTCCCGGGCCAGGGCCCGGACCCGCCCGATGAACCGGGTCCGTTCGGCCACGGAAATGGCCCCCCGGGCGTCGAGGAGGTTGAAGGTGTGGGAGCATTTCAGACAATAATCATAGGCCGGCAGAACCAGGCCGGTCTCGGCCAGCCGCTTCGATTCCCCTTCGTAGGAATCGAAGAGCTTGAAGAGCATGGGCACGTCGGCGTATTCGAAATTGTGTTTGGAGTATTCCACCTCGCCCTGGTGGTGCACGTCGCCATAGCGGATATGGCCGTTCCAGTCCAGGTCGTAGACGTTGTCCACTCCTTGCAGGTACATGGCCAGCCGTTCGATGCCGTAGGTGTATTCCACGGAAATGGGGGAGAGATCAAAGCCGCCGAACTGCTGAAAATAGGTGAATTGGGTGACTTCCATGCCGTCGAGCCAGATTTCCCAGCCGATGCCCCAGGCCCCCAGGGTGGGGGATTCCCAGTCGTCCTCCACAAAGCGGATGTCATGATCCAGAGGGTCGATACCCAGAGCCCGCAGGCTGTCCAGATACAATTCCTGCGACTTCAGCGGCGAAGGCTTGACGAGCACCTGAAACTGGTAATAGTGCTGCAGGCGGTTGGGGTTTTCCCCGTAACGGCCGTCGGTGGGGCGGCGGGAGGGCTGGACATAGGCCGTGCGCCAGGGCTCCGGCCCCAGGCAGCGGAGCGTGGTGGCCGGGTGGAAAGTGCCCGCCCCCACCTCCATGTCGTAGGGCTGCATCACCACGCAGCCTCGGTCGGCCCAGAAGTGGGACAGGGCCAGGACCACGTCCTGAAAGGATTTGGGAGTCGTATTGGACATCGCTGTTCCTCGGAAGGGAATCTGAGATTTCCCCGGATCAAAATTGAACGCCGGTCGGCTTTTCGGCGCCCCGGCTAAAATGGCATTTTACCACAGGGTGGTCTGTTTTGTCATTAAAGAAGCTCTGAAAATAGCTCCCCCGGGAAGTTCCCGATGCAAAGCAAAACAGCCTCGCCCATCACCCCGAAGCGGTGGTGGCGGCTATTTTAATTGGCTGTCCTTGCTGCCGCGCCGATTGTAGAGGGCCGGGGCGGAGTCCAGCCGCTCCTTTTCCTGTTGGCATTCCAGACACAGCCGCACCCCGGGCAGGGCTTCCCGCCGGCCTTGGGGAATACGCTGGTCGCACTCCTCGCAAAATTCCAGGCTCTCGCCCCGGGGCAGGTTCGCCCGGGCCCTGGCCGCCGCATCTTCGATGGAGGCGGTGATCTGTTCCTGCACCGCGCCGTCGCCGGCCCATCCCACAGCCATGATGACCTCCTCCTTCCGAATGTCCGTTGATCACAACCCGGTTTCATGTCAGGGAAAAATCAAGAGCCCGGCCTTGACCGCCGACCGGGACTATTCTATAATTCTAGTACAGAGCGGCGCGGACGGCAACGCGGCGGAAGGCAACGCGCCCCGCTGGCTGGAGAACCCCGGCCGGCGGCCGTGATCCACAGGGACGGCCCTGGTCACGCCCAAAGGGCGGAGCCGAGGTCGTCCCTTTCGTTTGGCGTTCGGCATATGGCGGGGCGTCTTGGCGGGAAAATGCATGAGGTATAGGCTTCGCCGGCTCCAGCCGCGCCCCGGGCCCGGGCGCGATTTCTGAAAGTATCGGGCCAATAACCACGTATGCGTTTGGATAAAAAAGAGACCCGGGGTGGAATGAATCATGAGTGAAAGGAGTGAACCATGGCGACAAAAAATAAAGCGGTAATAGTGGTTGATATGCTGAATGACTTTGTTTCGGGGAGTTTGGTTTTTCCCACCGCGGCGAAAGTTGTCCAGCCCGCCCGTGAATTTCTGAAGGCGGCCCGGGCCAAAGGCCTGCCCGTCATTTACGTCTGCGACTCCCACCGGCCGGGGATCGATCGGGAACTGCAACTGTGGCCCGCGCACGCCCTGGCCGGAAGCCACGGCGCCCGGGTGATCGAGGAAGTGGAGCCCCAGGCCGGCGACCATGTCATCCCGAAGCGCCGCTACAGCGGCTTCTTTCAAACCGACCTGGAATTGCTGCTGCGCGAACTGAAAATTACCACCGTGGTCATTCTCGGGCTCTATCTGCCGCTCTGCGTTCGCCATACGGTGGGGGACGCCTATAACCTCGGCTTTGACATCGAAATCCCCACCGACTGCGTGGCCTCCATTTCCGATGAGGATTACGGGCCCAGCTTGAAATATCTCCAGGATGTCTATGGGGCCCGGCTGACCACTTCCGAGGCGGTCATCGCCGAAAGCTGAACGGAGGCGGTATTCGCGGGACGTGATCTGGAAGGCGGTTGCGGTCTGGCGCAAACGGTTTACGTCCCCGAGGACGCGATCCGGGATGTTTCATGAATGTCTTTCGTGAATTTTTATGAAACTCACTCCAGGATGACCACGGTCACCCCGTCGCCCCCCGCATTCTGGGCGGCCCGCTCGAAACTTTTGACCATCGGGTGGTGGGACAGATATTGGCGTATGCCCTGGCGCAGGCGGCCGGTGCCGAAGCCGTGGACGATGTAGAGCTTTTTGCGGCCGATGGCCGCGGCCCGGTCCAACTCCTTTTCCACCGCGTCCAGGGCCTCGTCCACGGTCCGGCCCAAAAGGTTCAGTTCCAGGCCAAAGCTTTCGGCCGGGGTGACGGTGAAATTCACCGCCCGTTGCTTCGCCGGCCCCGCCGCCTCCGCGGGCGGGGGGAAGAGGTCGCTCAGCGGCACCTTGACGTTCAACCCGCCGGCGTCCACCCAGGCTTCGCCCCGCTCGGGGTTGACCGACCGGACCAGGGCCTGGCGGCCGAGGCGGCCCACCGTGACCGTCTCCCCTTCGCGCACTGCCTTCAGCGGCTCATCGGCCGAGGCCGCCTGGGGCCGGACCGCCCGCAGGCGCTTTTCCAAGCCGGCCTTTTTTTCGCTGAACTGTATGTGTTTCCTGGTGTCGCCGGCTTTGGCCGCGGCCCGCATTTCCTCTTTCAGCTCTTCGAACTCCCGCCGGGTGGCGGCCAGGGCCTCGGCCACGGCCCGGTTCTGGGCCTGGGCCTGGCGGTTCCATTCCTCGACCTGGCGGCGGCTTTGTTCTTTGAGGTCGGCCTCGGCCCGGGCCAGGGCCAGTTTTTCCTCTTCCAATCCCTGTCGGGTCCTGACCAGGGCCAATCGTTCCTCGTCGAGCCGGGCCAGAAGTTCCCCGGCCCGGCGTTGGCCGTCATCCAGATAGCTTTCGGCCCGATCCACCAATTCGGCGGGCAACCCGAGGCGGCGGGCCATTTTCAGGCCGCCTGAAAAGCCCGGGGCGCCATAGGTCAAGCCGTAGAGCGGCTGGCCCGAATCCGAGGCGTTGACCGCCGCGCTCATCACTCCGGGGGTCAAGGCGGCCCAGGTTTTGATGAGCTGGTAATGGGTGGCGGCCAGGACCAGGGCGCCGGTGTGGTGCAGTTTTTCCAGAACGGCCAGGCCCAGGGCCGCGCCTTCGGCCGGGTCGGTGCCCGAGCCGATTTCGTCCAGGAGAATAATGGCCCCGGGCCGGGCCGAAGCCAGGACTTTGCCCAGCGACCGGACATGGCCGGAAAAGGTGGAGAGGTCCGAGGCCAGATCCTGCTCGTCGCCGATGACGGCCAGGGTTTCCAAAAAGTCGAGGCGGCTGCCTTCCCCCACCGGCAGATGGAGGCCGGCCCGGGCCAGGATGAGGTTCAGCCCCAGGGTTTTCATGGCCACGGTCTTGCCGCCGGTGTTGAGCCCGGAGACGATGACGATGGGTTGGCCGGGCTCGATTTTAAGTTCCAGGGGAGTCATCTGGCCGCCCTGAGCCTGGAGGCGGCGCATCAGCAGCGGATGGCGGGCCTGGCGCAGGTGGACCCCGGCGCCGGGGCCGTATTCGGGGGGGCGGGCCGCCCCGGGCCGGGGCCCGCGGCTCTGGGCCAGGAGGAGGTGCAGTTAGGTCAATATAGAAACGGAGGCCGCCAGTTCGGGCGCGGCCGCCCGGCACTCGTCGGAAAGGCGGCGCAGGATGCGTTCGATTTCGGCCTTTTCCTTGCGTTTCAAAAGGCTCAGCTTATTGTTGTCCTCCACCGCCTCCAGGGGTTCGAGAAAGGCCGTGGCCCCGGTTTTGGACCAGTCGTGCACCAGGCCCCGGCCCCGGCCGGTGCCGCCGGCCCGCACGGGGATGACGAAACGGTCCGAGCGGGTGGTGATGAGGTCATCCTGCACCAGGTGGCGGAAGGAATCGCTGCGCATGAGGCTGGTGAGCTTGGTGGTGAGGCCCTGGCGGGTGGCGGCCTGTTCCAGGCGCAGGCGGGCCAGTTCGGGGGAAGCCGAGTCGAGGATTTCACCGTCCGGCCCGATGGCCCGCTCGATGGCCGCGATGAGGTCCGGCTGGGCGGCCAGGCCGGCGGCCAGGGCGCCCAGGCCCGGAGCCGTTTCCCAAAACGCGGCGAAAAAAGTCTGGGCCGCGCGGGCGCAGCGGGCCTCGTCGCCGACGGCCAGAAGCTCTTCGGCGTTCAGCATGGAGCCTTCGACTTTCAAGGGTTCCAGAATGGCGGTGAGGTCCAGGTGGCGGGAGAGGTCCAGGTGGTCGCCCTGGTTCAGGACCTCCCGGCCTTCGCCGATGAGGCTCCAGGAGTGGAGGATCTCGTCCGGGGCCAGGTCCGGGGTCAGGGCCAGGGCGGCCAGGCGGCCGGCCTCGGAATGGGTCTCCTCGCTGAGCCATTCCAGGGCGGCGTTATATTCCAGCAATGAAAGAGTGTTTTCGTCCACAGCTATTCCTTATTCGGCGGCCGCCCGAACGGTCTCAACCAGATTCCGCCAGCGGCCCAGGGTGGCCGACGGATCCGGATCCCGGCCGGCGGAGCCGGCCGTCAGGCTGAAACCCAGGTGAAAACCTTTTGGGTCCGGGAGATCTTGGGACCAGACGACCCCGTATTGAGGGCGGTAAGAACCTCCCAGGCGTTGACTCCAGATCTGGAATTCATAGCCGGGCAGTCCGGCCAGCGTCAAGGGGCGGAAGCCGGTCCGGGCCAGGGTGTACCGCTCCCGCAGCGCCTGAAGGGAAAACCGCAGTTGGGCCGAAACCGAGGGTGCGGGAGTCTCGCCGGCCTGAGGGCGTTCGGTCCGGAGGCGGAACGTCTCCATGGTCCGCTCGTCGAAAAACTCGGCCTCGGCCAGGGTATACTGATAACCGGGCCGGGGCGGCCGGGCCACCGCCCCGTAGCGGGTTTTCCAGCCGGTCGGCCGGGCCTCGGCCGCCAGTGGGCCAAGCCAGGTGTAGGCGGGCAGAAACGCTTTGACCCGGTTGAGGAAAGCGCTCCGGAGGCGGTCGGCGTATTGGTCGAAGAGGCCTTGGGCCACCCCTTCCTCGGCCAAGTCCGGTCCCGACTTCTGGGTGAAGAGCACCAAACCGGTGGCGTATTTGACCGCCAGCCGCTGATAGACCCGCACCCGGCCATCGGCCTGGCGTTCAAAATGGGACAGAAGGGAGGCGGTCTGCCCCAGAACCTGGTCGACCCGGCGGTTTAAGCGGTTGATCGTATCCGCCACCACCAGGGTTTCCCCGGCCCCGGGCTTGGGTTCCATCCGCTCATACGCCCGGTCGGCCTGCCGGGGACAGGCGAAAACCATTTCCCGAAACGTGATGCGGTCTTCAGGCCACTCCAGGGAGGCCAGAAAACTTCTTTGCAGCCAGGAGGCGGGCAGATCCATTTGGAAGGTGTCCGTCTGCAGGGTGGCGGTCGCCTCCGGCCGGGGCTCATCCGCCGGGACCGGCCTCAAAGAAGTGAGCCGCCACAGACCGAAGCCGATCAAGGCCGCCGTAATGACCATGAAAACCGAAAACACTTTTTTGGGTTTGACCACGGCGCGCCTCCTTTGGTGAACGATGTGTTTCAGGACATGTTGTTTTCACGAAACAGAGGTTTGGGGCGGAGCCTTCCCGCGCCCCGAGAGAGCGCCGGGGCGGCGCGTCAGTCCTTGGCCCGAAGCAGCCGGAGCCCCTCGGCGAAGTCAAGCGCGCCGGTATACAGAGCCTGGCCGGATATGGCGCCCGCTATGCCGTCGGCGGCCAGAGGCTTGAGCGCCTGGAGATCCGCCAAGGAGGCCACCCCGCCGGAGCAGATGGTGGGCAGGCCCGAAACCCGGGCCACCCGGCGGGTGTTTTCCAGATTGGGGCCCCGCCCGGTGCCGTCACGTTCCACGTCGGTGTAGATGACCAGGGCCACGCCCAAATCCTTTAACGTGGCGGCGGCCTCGAAGAGTTTGGCGCCTCCGGATTCCCGCCAGCCCCGGACCCGCACTTCCTCACCCACCGCGTCGAGGGCCACGGCCACCCGGCCCGGATAGCGGGCCGCGAGGCGGCCCGCCAGTTCCGGGTCCTCGCAGGCCACTGTGCCCAGGATCAGACGGTCCAGCCCCAGGTCGAACCAGCGGTCGGCGGCGGCCAGGCTTCGGATGCCGCCCCCCAATTGCAGCTTGACCGAAACCCGTTTGCGGATTTCGGTCAGGGCCCGGCGATTGGCTTCGTTATCGCCCAGGGAGCCGTCGAGGTCCACCAGGTGGATCCATTCGGCGCCTTCCCGAACCCAGCGCTCGGCCATGGCCGCCGGGTCGTGGCCGAAGACGGTCTGCTCCTCGAAACGGCCCTGGCGGAGCCGCACGCACAGCCCATCTTTCAAGTCTATAGCCGGATATAGAATCATCGTCTTTCCCTTCGCTGCAACTTAAGTAACGCCCCGACGACTCCACGGGAGGGCGGGGCGGATACCGCGGGCCGGCGGGGGGGCATGAATGCGCGCCGGGCGTTGGCCGAACCGCCGTTTCGGGGACCGCGGGGGATTACAGAACCCCTTTGGTGGACAACACCCCTCCGGCCCGGGGGGCCAGGGCCTGGGCCAGAGCCCGGCCCGCGCCTTTAAAAAGAGCCTCGGCCAGATGGTGGCTGTTTTGGCCGTGCCGGCCCAGGAGGTGCAGGGTCAGGCCGGCCCGCTGGCAAACCGCCCGCCAGAATTCCTCCACCAGGCAGATCTCGAATTCACCGCACCCCGGCTGGGGCCACTGGACCTCGAAATGCAAAAAAGGCCGGCGGCCGGCGTCCACGGCCACTTCGGCCAGGGCCTCGTCCATGGGGGTGAGGGCGGAGCCGAAACGGGCGTGGCCCGAATAGTCGCCCAGGGCGGCCGCCAGGGCTTGACCCAGCACCAGGCCCACGTCTTCCACGGTATGGTGCCGGTCCACTTCCAGGTCGCCTTTGGCGGTCAAAATCAGACCCCAGCCGGCATAGGTGGCCAGGGCTTTGAGCATGTGGTCGAAAAAGCCGATCCCGGTGGCGATCCGGACCGGCCCGCCATCCAGGCTCAATTCCAGAGTGATGTCGGTTTCCTTGGTCTGGCGGCTGATGACGGCTCTTCTGGTCATATCACTCATGGATCGCCTCCTGATCGGCGTTGGGGCTGATTTTCAATTGTCGCGCCGCTGGGCTGTCAGAAACCATTACGAATCAATGCCTGCCGGGATCAAAACCCCGGTTCCAGAAAAAGTGATTCGTAAAACAGCGATTTCTTGCGCACTTCCTCGGTGTAGTAATCCCGCCCTTGGCTTTCGAACAGAGTCTCCAGCCCCGAAGCGAACAGCGAGGTGCCCAGGCCGTACAGTCCGGCCGGCAAGGTGGCCCCGGCGCTTTCCAGAATGGTGGGGGCCAGGTCGAAGGAGG
>JAVBTP010000200.1:0-3205 GCA_031556115.1 Candidatus Adiutricaceae bacterium | reverse complement strand
CCACCCTGGCCAAACTGTCCGAACCGGGGATCGACCGGGCCGCCTTTTTCCGCCACTTCGCCACCCTGACTCTGGGCTCGGGCGGGGCGGCCATGATTTTGGGAAAACTTCGGGATTATCCCCAGGCCCCGCGCCTCGTCGGCGTGGTCAGCCGCAGCGACGCGGCCTCCAACCACCTCTGCCGGGGCGACCTGGGCGGCATGGAGACCGATTCGGCCGCCTTGATGACCGCCGGCGTGGCCCTGGCTCGGGAGACCTTTGATCTGGGGGCGGCTGAATTCGGCTGGCGCCCTGACTCGTTTGACCGCCTCATCTGTCACCAGGTGAGCGCGGCCAACACCCGCAAGCTCTGCGAAGCGCTGGGGCTGGAGGAAAACCGGCTGGTGAAAACGTTTCCCGAGTATGGCAACATCGGCCCCGTGGCCGTGCCCTTCACCCTGGATGTGGCCCGGGAGCGGAACCTGATCCCGCCCGGCGGCCGCCTGGCCTTGATGGGTATCGGTTCCGGCCTGTGCTGCTCCATGATGGAAGCGGTCTGGTCGTAAGTGAATTGCGGAAACATTTTAATCGGCCCGGGGAGGCGGAGAACGAACGTGGAACGGAAATTAGCGGAAATCATCACCAGTGGCAGCGAACTGATGTTGGGGCACATGGTGGACACCAACAGCGCCTGGCTTTCGGAAATCTTGGGCGCGGCCGGGCTTACCGTCGCCTGCCACACCTCGGTGGGGGACGACCTGCCCCGGCTGATCAAGACCTATAAACGGGCCTGGGACGAATACCAGGTGGTGGTGGCCACGGGGGGCCTGGGGCCCACCGAGGACGACCTGACCCGTCAGGCGGTGGCCGAGGCCTTTGGCCGGGAGCTGGAATTTCACGGGGAACTGGCCGCGGAACTGCGCGAACTTTTTCAGCGCCGGGGCTACACCATGACCGACAACAACCTCCGCCAGGCCTGGCTGCCGAAGGGGAGCCTTTTGGTGCCCAACCCCGTGGGCACGGCCCCCGGCTTCGCCCTGGCCGAAAAAGACCGGCTCATGGTTTTTCTGCCGGGCGTGCCTTCGGAAATGAAGCGCATGGTCGCCGAGTGGCTGCTGCCGCGGCTGCGGGAGCAATTCCCCGACGCGCGGGGCGCGCTGAAAAAAGTGGTGCTCAAGACCGCCGGCCTGGGGGAAAGCCTGGTGGACAGCCTGGTGGGGGACCTGATGGCCACGGACCGCAACCCCACCGTGGGCCTTTTGGCCGGCCAGGACCAGGTGCTGGTGGTGGTCACCGCCCGGGGCGGGGACGAGGCCGAGTTGGAGGGCCTGTTGGCCCCCACCCTGGCGGAGTTGGAAAAGCGTTTGGCCGGCCACGTCTTCGGCTATGGGGAGACGAGCCTTCCCCAGGCCGTGGCCGAAGAGTTGAAGAAAAAGGGCTTGAGCCTGACTATTCTGGATTCCGTGACCCAGGGCCGGTTGAGCGGCTTTTTGGCCCCCTGTCTGGACCCCGATTGCTGGCAAGGGGACTGGGACCTGCCCTGGCGTCCCGATCTGGCCGGAGTTGAAGACATCCTGCGCCTGTATGCCGCCGATCGCGTGGCCGTCGACGACCGGTCCGTTCAAAGCGAGCGGCGGATTCGTCTGGTCACCGCCGCCCGGCCCGACGACGAGGCCCCCGCGCCCCTTGAGGGGGAAACCGCCCTGGTGGTGGAGAGCGCGGTGCAAGGCTTGGGAGTCGACGGCGGCCGGCCGGTGATCCATAAATTCCGTCTGGGCGGCGAACGCCGGCGGACCCTGTCGCGGGCCGCCGCCCTGTCCACCTTTCATCTCTGGCGGGTGCTGCAATCAATGGATTGATGGTCTGGTTGGCAACTCCGCCTGTTTGCCGTGGGGGTGTTTTATGAAACTGAAGATCGCCGTCGCCTGCGTCGCCGTCCTGATCGTGGGCCTTTTCTTGTGGCTGTGGCTGGGGGAGCGGAGCCGGGTGGCCTCTTTGACTTCGGAGCTGAACCAGGCCCGGAGCGAATCCGGCCGGGTGGCCGATGAGCTGGCCGAGGCCCGGCGCCTTCTGGAGCGCCGCCAGGGGGAAAACGAGACTCTGGCCGGGGAGAGCAAGGTTTTGGGGGAAAAGCTGGCCGGGGCGGGGAAAGATCTGGCCTCGGCCCGCCGCGAGGTGAGCGCCGCGCAATCGCAGTTGGCCGAAGCGCGGGCCGGCCGCGACCAGGCCCAGGCGGACCTGGAAATGTTGAAGAAGACGGTGGAAGCGGCCCAGGCGGCCCAGGCCCGGGCCGAAGCCAGGGTGAGCGGGTTGGAAGCCGAGGCCGCCGAGGCGGCTTCCCTGAAATCGAAACTGGCCGCGCTGCTGCAAGCCGGGCCGGCGGAGGCCTTGGAAGCGGCCGGCTCGACGCCCGGAGATCAGGCGGACATGGAAACGTGGAAAAAGGCCCTGGGCGAGGCTCAGGCCGAGGCCGAAAAAGCCGAGGCGGCTCGGTCAGCGGCCGAGAGCCAGGTGAAGCGCCTGACGGAGGCCGCCGCGGCCGAACCGACTCCGGACGGGTTGGCGGCTTTGCGGCGGGAGTCTGAGCAGGCCCGGGCCGAGTTGGAAAAGGTTCGGGAGCGGTTGGCCGGGGACCAGAAGCTGGTGGCCGAGTTGAAAAAGGAAAGGGACCGTCTGGCCGGCGAGACCGAAGCCGCCCGAGGCGCGGTCCAGGCCGCTCGGGCCGACTATGAACGCCTGGCCCGCGACCTCAAGGCTCAAATAGATTCCCGGGAAGTCATCATTTCGGAATTGCGGGACGAACTGTCCCTGTCGTTTCTGGACCGGGTCTTCTTTGCCACCGGCCGGGCCGACGTCACCCCCGAGGGGGCCAAGGTGCTGGATGCCGTGGCCGGGGCGCTGAAGGGGCCGGGCGGCGCGGGCAAAGTGATCATGGTGGTGGGCCACACCGACGATCTGCCCATTGCCAGGAAATTTCAAAAATTCTTTCCCACCAATTGGGAACTGTCGTCGGCCCGGGCCGTGGCCGTGGTGCGGTATCTGACGGAAAAGGGCGGCCTGCCGCCCGAGGGCCTGGCCGCCGAGGGCCGTTCTTTTTATCAGCCGGTGGTGCCCAACGACAGTGACGAGACCCGGCAAAAAAACCGCCGGGTGGAGATCGTCATCTCCAACCGGCCGGCGGCTCCGGTCGGCCACTGATATTTTGTGAAACATCATGGCCGCTCCG
>JAVBTP010000249.1:0-5867 GCA_031556115.1 Candidatus Adiutricaceae bacterium | reverse complement strand
AAATACCAGCCCTAAATTCGAGCTTTAGCCATTCGCAAACCACCCGAATTCCTACCGGTAGAAAATTAACGGAGGGGAGAACGTTTGTCAAGCGTTTGTTTAAATCATTTTAAAAAATTTCTAAAAATAACTAACGACCTCACCCTGACAACGTCCCACACGCGCGAACGAGATGATCAAAGAATCCACGCGCACCGAGAAAAAGCCAAGGGGTTGTTAGCCCTCTATACTTTTGGGAGTATATCTCAACGACTAAAAAAATTCAAGAAAAAAATATACATTATATATGTTATTTTGTTTTAGCTTTATTTTTTTATCTAAAAACAGCATGTTATTTTGTTTTATATCCATCGGGCCCGGCCACCTCCCCGGCTCCGGCCTACCCGCATTCCGCCAGCCGGAGCCTGGCCTTCCTTTCCTCACGCATATAGAAATTAAGCGCCTTTTGCAACTGCCGGCCGGCGGCCCCATCCAACTCGCAAAACCGCAGCCCGGCCTGAAGGCGGTGATGCGGGGCGCTGGGCGCCAATCGCACCACTTCGGCTTCACAATTGATTTCCACCTCTTCCCGGGTCGCGCCATCAAGCCGGCAGCAAAAAACCAGCCGGTGCCGAGCCCCCGGGACGGCGATGACTTGTTGCGGCAATTTAAGGCCCAGCCCCCCGCCGGACAAATCCATAATATCGCCCTCCCGCCAGACCTCCGGCTTTCTGATCGCGACCCGGCCGTTCAGGCCCTCGGCCACGCGGTAGTGCAGCCGCAGGTTGGCGGGCGTCAGCCGGCCCTGGTCAAGCACCTCGAGACACACGGCCATGACGGTTTCGCCGCCATCCGGCGAGGGCTGATAATCGGGCACCTGGGCCACGATCCGGCCCATCCACCCCCAGCGAACGGGGTCGCCGAAACCGTGAACCACAAAGCTGGCCTCAAGTTCCCGGCCAACCATGGACCGGCATACCGGCGGCCGGGTTTGGGTTATAAAGACTTGGTTTCCCTTTACCGCCAGCACCAGGCCGCGGCGGACGTCGATATGGTCCTTCAGGACGTTGGCGTCCAGTACCAAGTCCAGCCAGATTTGCGGCCGAAGCGTTCCCGCCACGGTCGGGAGTTGATCAAGGTCGCTTTTTACTTGACTCATGATAACGGCTCTTTAATCGGATATGGTTTCGCCTGGCCCAGGGATTTGATTAAACGTTTGGGCGCATATGGCCTTTGATTAAAATATCATAAAATAGGCAATAATTAACAGTGGTTAATGAAAGTTATTAATTTTTTAAAACATCGCTTGACCAGGCAAAACAATAACAATAAAAACAATATGATACTATAGATGTGGATTTTCAAAAGGGGTTAGCATTTTATTCGACAGCCAGGCTAAATTATAAATTTATATCAATATCAGTATATTATATGTTATTTATTTTATAACCCCCCGGACGATTTACTTTTGGGGTTTGATGGGGCATAATGCTCTTCTGAAAACCAAAGAACGACTATTTGTCAGGCAGGTAATTCTATGGCGCAGGAAGCCGGACCAGGCCCGGACCGCAGCGCGGTCCATGAGCGTCTATTGGAGACCGTGCTGGAGGATCTGGGGCGGCGGGAGCGCGCGGTGGTCAAGCTCCACCGGGAACTGGTCTCCCGGCCGGCCCTGAACCCTGAGCACGGCGGCCAAGGGGAAAACGACAAAGCCCGCTGGCTGGAAGGCTGGCTGGCCAAGTTCGACCTGGTCCGCCAAGAGCGGTATGACCACCCCGACGCCCGGATACCGGAAGGGGTGCGGCCCAATATCGTGGCGGTAATGGAGCCCGGCGATTGGGTGGCCGAACCGCCGGTCCACACGCTTTGGATCGTGACCCACCTGGACGTGGCCGCTCCCGGCCCGACCGAAACCTGGGAGAGCCAACCTTTCCGCCTGCGTCTCCAAGGCGACCTGATGTTCGGCCGCGGGGTGGAGGACAATCACCAGGCCATTGTTTCGGCCCTGTTATTGTTCGAGACCTTCCAGCGCCTGCCGGCCGGCCCGCCGCTCCGGCTGGGGGCGGTTTTCACCTCCGGCGCCCTGACCGACTACCGTCTCGGCATCCAAGCGGTTCTCGAGCGGAACCCCGGCCTGTTCCACCCCGACGACCTCTTCGTGGTGCCCGACTATGGCGACGAAAACGGCGAAATGATCAGCGTGGCCGAAAAAACCAATCTCTGGGTCAGGATCACCATGACCGGCCGGGCGGCCCACGCCGGTTTCTGCCTGGGCCCCAACGCCTTCAAGGCCGCCGCCGCCTTTGTCGGTTCGTTGGATGAAATGGCCGTCCGCTTCCCGGCCCGGGACCGCCTCTTCACCGTCCCCACCTCGACCTTCATCCCCACCGCCTCGGAAAACCGCAGCACCGGGGCCAACCATATCCCGGCCACGTTCGTTTTTTATCTCGACGCGCGCCTGGTGCCCGGCTACACCCACGAAGCGGTGGAGCAGGCTTTGCGGAAGCTGGGGCGAAAAGTGGAAAAAGAGGAGGGGGTGGCGGTGACTCTGGAGGTCGTCGAACGCACTCCCAACGCCGCGCCCACTTCCCCCGAGGCCCCGGTGGTGCGGCTGCTCAAACGGGCCATTTTCGAGGAGTTGGGCCGCAAAGCCGAAACGGTGGGGTCAGGCGGCGTGACCATGGCTTCCAGCCTGCGGGCGGCCGGCTTCCAGGCGGCGGTCTGGAGCATGCAGGCGGCCGGGAAGAACAGGTGCGACGAATGCTTTTCCATCCGGGCCCAGATCGCCCAAACCAAGGTTCTGGCCCGGCTGATGTTCGACCGCCGCTCCTTGAAAAAAGGGCGCCCGCCAGCCAGCCGGGAGCACCCGGGCGGGCTGACCCCCAAGGAACTGGAAGTGGCCGGGCTGCTGGGCCGAGGGTTTTCCAACGAGCGGATCATGGCCGAACTGGGCATTGCCAAAAACACCCTGAGGGTACACCTCAGGAGTATTTACCGCAAGACCCTGGCCGGCGGGCGGCGGGAACTCCTGGAGCTCTGCGCCGCCGGTTTGGGCGGGAAAAAACCCGCCTGATATCCTGTCGCCCGAAGGTCATACGCTTTCGGCCGGCAGCCCCCCGCCCATAAAAAACGGCTGAATGGTAAAACGCTCTGCGACGGGCCCGAACCCGGCCAAGGGGGCTCCACCCGGTATCAGCCGTCACGTCACCTGCTGAACAGGCACCCCCGCAGCTTCAGGCTCCCGTTGGAAAATAAGGCCGTGGCCACGCCCTTTTCCACCATCAGGCCGGCGGCCTTGCGGCGCCGCTTTTCAATCAGGCCCAGGGTGCCTTCCACATCCCCGCCCTGGACCATGACCACCGCCTGGACGGTGAGGGTGGCGAAATCGGTTTTCCGCACCCGTTCCAGGAGAGCCTCAAATTCCGCCCGGCCGATCCGGCCGGCCCGAGGGGGCGCCATACATGGAGCACTTGTCGCCAAAGGTGAAAATCCGATTGAGCTCCGCCGCCGCCGGCCCCTCGGCCCCCCGGCCGGGCTGGGCCGGGGCCGGCCCGGCCGCCAGCATCATGATGGATCCCAGAAGGATGGAAAGAAACAGGCGCATGGTCCCCGCGAAAACGGCCCGGAAGCCGTTCCCTCCTTTTTTCACCGCCCGGCCGGTGTCCGACCAGGCCGGTGCTCATTCAACGATGAAAGAAACAGGGAAAAAAAACGCGTATCGGCCAAGTATAGAGCATTTTCCCCAGAGCCACAACCGTGGCTCAGCTTTGCTCAAAGCCGCCGAGGTAGGTTTTTTGGACTTGCGGGTCGTGGAGGAGTTCGGCGGCCGGGCCTTCCATCACCAGGCGGCCCACCTCCAGAACATAGGCCCGGTCGGCCAGCTTCAGGGCGGCCCGGGCGTTTTGCTCCACCAGGATGATGGTCACCCCGGCCTGGTTGATGGCCCGGATGGTCTGGAAAATGGACTTGACCAGGAGAGGGGCCAGCCCCAGGCTGGGTTCGTCCAGCAACAGAAGCTTGGGTTCGGCCATCAGGGCCCGGCCGATGGCCAGCATCTGCTGTTCGCCGCCGGAGAGGGTGCCGGCCATCTGGTTCTGTCTCTCGAAAAGGCGGGGAAAGAGATCGTAAATCCATCCCAGCCGCCGGGCGATGGCGGCGCGGTCGTCTTTGGTGAAAGCGCCCAGGGCCAGGTTCTCGGCCACGGTCAAGGGGCCGAAGACCCGGCGGCCCTCGGGGGACTGGGTGATGCCCAACCCCACCACCTGGTGGCTGCGCAGGGTGTCGAGGCGCTGGCCCTGAAAGTGGATCTCGCCTTCGGAGGGCGGCACCAGGCCGCTGATGGCCATCAGGGTGGTGGACTTGCCAGCGCCGTTGGCCCCCAGAATGGTCACCAGTTCGCCCTCCCCCACGGTCAGGTTCAAACCGTGCAGGGCCTCCACCTGGCCGTATTTCACTTTCAGATTCCGCAGTTCCAACATGCCTGATACGCCTCGGTCCGCTGTTTCATGAAAAACGCCCGCGCGGTCTCCATGGGTCTTCCCGGGTCTTCCCGGAAGTCACGCCACAAATACGGCTTCTAATCGTCGACCCCCAGATAGGCCTCGATAACCTTGGGATTCTTTTGAATCGCCTCGGGTTGGCCCTGGGCGATCATGGCCCCGTTTTCCATGACCACGATCTTGTTGCAGACCTTCATGACGAAACCCATGTCGTGCTCGATGAGGATGATGGTGATATCCCGAGCCTGGATGCGGGCCACCAGGTCCCGCAGTTCGAAGGTCTCCTGATCGTTCATGCCGCCGGCCGGTTCGTCGAGGACGATGAGCTTGGGCTCGGTGGCCAGGGCCCGGGCGATTTCCAGCCGCCGCTGGTCGCCGTACGACAGGCTCCCGGCCTGGTTTTCCCACAGGTGGGCCAGGCCGACGAAATCCAATTCCCGCATGGCCGAGACCAGGGTGGCCCGCTCCTCCCGCCGCTGGGACGGGAAGCGCAGCAGCGACGAAATGAACGACGACTTCATCCGGCAGTGACTGCCGGCCAGGACGTTTTCCAGCACCGACAGCTTGGGGAACAAGCGAATGGTCTGAAAGGTGCGGGCCAGGCCGAGATACACGATGCGGTGCGGCCGAAGGCGCTGGATCTCGTGGCCGGAGAAGAAGATGTGCCCGTCGTCAGGCCGGGTGGCGCCGGTGATGAGGTTGAAGACCGTGGTCTTGCCCGCGCCGTTGGGGCCGATGAGCCCCATGACGTCGCCGCGCTCCACGTCAAAGGAGACCCCGGCCACGGCCACCAGGCCGCCGAAACTCTTGGTGAGGTTGTTGAGGGACAGCAGGATCATCGCCCGCCCTCCCCGTTGGGCCGCCGGGCCGCCGCCGGGACCGGCGGATGGTAGACGCGCCCTTGGGGCGGTAAGAGCCCCTGGGGCCGGAAAATCATCATCAGGACCAGGGCCGCGCCGAAAAACAACAGGCGGCTGTCCTGAAGTTCACGAAACAGCTCAGGCAAGCCCACCACCAGAAAGGCGCCGAGCAAGACGCCCTTCTGGTTGCCGCTCCCGCCCAGGATGACGATCATGAACAGGACCACCGATTCCCAAAAATTAAAGGAGCCGGGGGAGATGGTGCGCATCTGGCTGGCGTAGAACGTGCCGACGAAACCGGCCCAGACCGCGCCGATGACAAAAGCCATGAGTTTATAGCGGGTGGTGTTGACCCCCACCCCTTCGGCGGCCACCGGATCCTCGCGGATGAAGTTCAGGGCCCGGCCGAAACGGGAATTCTCCAGCCAGTGGAAGAGGACCATGGACCCGGCGGTGAAGCCCCAGATCAGATAGAAAAACTGCCAGGGCTTGGTCAGCCTGGCCCCGAAGAGCACCGGCCGGCCGATGC